>NZ_JAKJSZ010000015.1:0-133410 GCF_050337535.1 Vibrio kagoshimensis | reverse complement strand
AAATAGCTCTATATAGTGTATCTGTGGATAACCCTGTGAATGCACTCTGAGTAAGGAGACGTGGTGAAATCAATCGTAATCAAACGTGATGGCTCAAGAGCGCCGTTTAGCAGAGATCGTATTCAAGCTGCTGTAGAAGCTGCTGCTGACAAAGTAAGCCAAGATATCGCTATTTATGCGTTGAATGTAGCATTAGCTGTTGAATTAAAGCTTGAAGAGTACGATGAAGTTCATATTTCAGAAATTCAAACCATCGTCGAAAATGAACTTATGCAAGGTCCATATAAGTCACTTGCTCGTTCATACATTGAATACCGACACGACCGCGACATTGCGCGTGAAAAGCAAAGTGCTTTAACTCGTGAAATAGAAGGTTTGATTGAAGAAAGTAACGTTGACTTAATCAATGAAAATGCAAATAAAGATGGCAAGGTAATTCCTACTCAACGTGACTTACTTGCGGGTATTGTGGCTAAACATTATGCAAAAACACACATTTTGCCACGAGATATCGTTCAAGCTCACGAAAGTGGTGATATTCATTACCATGATCTAGATTACGCACCGTTTTTCCCAATGTTCAACTGTATGTTGATTGATTTAAAGGGCATGTTAACGCATGGCTTTAAAATGGGTAATGCGGAAATTGATACACCAAAATCAATTTCAACGGCAACAGCGGTAACCGCACAAATCATTGCACAAGTTGCTAGTCATATTTACGGCGGCACAACGATTAACCGTATCGATGAAGTTCTTGAACCTTATGTAATGGCAAGCTACGAAAAGCACCTTTCACTAGCAAAAGAGTGGGATATTCATAGCCCTGAAGCATTTGCAATCGCTCGTACTGAAAAAGAATGTTACGACGCATTCCAGTCATTAGAGTATGAAGTAAATACATTGCACACTGCTAATGGACAAACGCCATTTGTCACGTTTGGTTTTGGTTTAGGTGAAAGCTGGGGCTCAAAACTGATTCAAGAGTCTATCTTGAAGAATCGAATTGCTGGTCTTGGCAAGAACCGTAAGACAGCGGTTTTCCCTAAACTTGTGTTCGCAATTAAAGATGGCTTAAACCATCAGAAGCAAGATCCTAACTACGACATCAAGCAACTGGCTCTAGAATGCGCTTCTAAGCGTATGTATCCAGACATTTTGAACTACGACAAAGTAGTAGAAGTGACAGGGTCATTTAAAACGCCTATGGGTTGTCGTAGTTTCTTGAATACATACGAAGAAAATGGCGAACTGATTCATGAAGGTCGTAACAACTTAGGTGTTGTTAGCCTTAACTTGCCACGTATTGCGATTAACGCAAAGGGCAATATTGATGACTTCTATACATTGCTTGATGAAAAACTGCACTTAGCACGTCGAGCACTAGAGACTCGTATTAGCCGCTTAGAAAACGTGAAAGCCAGAGTTGCTCCAATCCTATATATGGAAGGCGCATGTGGTGTTCGTTTAAAAGCGGATGATTCAATCGCAGATATTTTCAAAAACGGTCGTGCTTCAGTATCACTTGGCTATATCGGTATTCATGAAGCGATGACGGCTTTATTCGGTACTGATTCACATTTATATGATGACGTAGAGCAACGAAATAAAGCGTTAGAAATTGTTGAATACATGAAGAAAGTGGTTGAATCGTGGACTCAAGAAACGGGTTATGCGTTTAGCTTATATGGTACACCAAGTGAAAATTTATGTAGTCGTTTCTGTAGCATCGATACAAAAGAGTTTGGAATCATTGAAGGGGTAACTGACAGAGGTTACTACACCAACAGCTTCCACTTAGATGTTCAAAAGAAAGTAAACCCGTACGACAAGATTGATTTCGAAATGCCGTACCCACAAATTTCTAGTGGTGGCTTTATTTGCTATGGCGAATTCCCGAATATGCAAAAGAACATTGAAGCATTAGAAAATGTTTGGGATTACAGTTACACACGCGTTCCTTACTACGGTACTAATACGCCAATAGATGAATGTTATGAATGTGGCTATAACGGTGAATTTGATTGTACAAGTAAAGGCTTTACTTGCCCTAAATGTGGTAATCATGACTCAACTAAAGTGTCAGTGACACGTCGTGTTTGTGGCTATTTAGGTAGCCCAGATGCAAGACCATTTAACTTCGGTAAGCAAGAAGAAGTTAAACGCCGCGTAAAACATTTATAAACGGTCTGTAGATAGATATGAATTACCATCAATATCACCCAATTGATGTGGTAAATGGACCAGGAACACGCTGTACATTGTTTGTTTCTGGTTGTGTTCACCAATGTCGAGGTTGTTACAATCAATCGACTCAGAGGCTTGATTCTGGCCACTTGTTTACGCAAGATCTTCAAGATCACATAATATCTGATTTGAATGACACGAGAATTAAACGAAGAGGGCTTTCTCTTTCTGGTGGAGACCCGCTACATCCTGCTAATGTGAGTGAAGTGCTTACATTAGTAAAACGTGTGAAAGAAGAGTGTCCCGGGAAAGATATCTGGTTGTGGTCTGGATATACGCTTGATGAGCTTACTGATGAGCAACGAGAATTGGTTGATCTTGTCGATACACTTATTGATGGTAGATTCATACAGGATGAAGCCGATCCAAGCTTAGAATGGCGTGGTAGTGCAAATCAAATCATTCATCGATTTACTGATTTGTAAACCCATTAAAAAAGGGCTTTATCGTTGGCATTAGCCGCAAATGAAGCCCTTGGGTGTGAGTTCTTTAATTTCCTGTCTATTTAATACTTGTATTACTGTTTGATTTAGGTGATTTTGATAGACTTTTATTATTTAAACCTATGCTTGCCAGTATCTTCAGTATCTTCAGTATCTAAGTCTAAGTCTAAGTAGCAAGTGGTGTCGGTTCTTCAATGAGGTTATTAATCCACTTTTTGGAATTAATTCTCTGAGTAGTTAAACCGATTTTTACCACTTCCTCTATGATTACAATCAGTAATACCCATTCTAACGACCATCCATATACAATTGCAGTTATGTACGCGAGTGGTATTCCAATTGCCCACTGACCGAAAAGGTCGATAAAAATGCTGTAATTAATATCACCGCCACTTTTCATCACTCCTCCAATACCAACCATATTAAATACTCTAAAGATCATACCGAAGATCATAACTAAGCATACATTTACAGCAGTATCTTTAAACTCTAGATGAGTAAGGTCAATCGCATACACAATCAGTGGTTTTGCTAAGAAACAAGATACGGCGAGTAAAATAGCAAGTGAACAGCTAGCTAATACATACCCCCAAGCCGTATTCTCAACTCTATTATAGTTTTTTGCCCCAATCTCATTGCCTAATATAATTGACGCCGCAACTGCAAACCCCATGAAAGCAGAAATCAATACACTTTCGACAGGTGATAATAGGGAGATTATCGCCAGTTCACCGACTCCCATCTGCCCAACTATTATGTTGTATACAATTAATCCGCCAGCCCATGCGGTGTCATGCACCATCATTGGAATCGCGACAGATAAATACTTCTTTCGGTACTCAGGAAGTACAGCTTCACTGTAACTTTTACGGGTAGGGAAGATATTTGCATGATGTTTTTTAGCAAGAGTAAATAAAACAATAGTTTGTATGAATCTGGAAATTGTTGTGCCTATTGCAGCGCCAACGACGCCTAATTCGGGGAAGCCAAACATACCGAAAATGAGTAGAGCATTTAATACAACGTTTACTCCAATCGCCATGATACTAATTTGTGTTGGTAACTTTGCATTTCCGACAGAGCGAAGAGCGCATTCAAGTGGCACAACTAGCGCTGTAGCTAAAATGCTGGCTCCTGTTATCCAAAGGTAATCCTTTGCCATGAATATATAATCAGGATCTGAGGCCACCACAGACACTACTGATTCAGGAGCCAACAAGTACAACGCGATAAAAGGGGTAACAGCAAGTAAAGAAAAAGCCCAAGACTGAACTAATGTTCTTCTAATGCCATTAAAATCACCGGCACCAAAATATTGCGAAGCTAGTATGCTAACTGCGCCACTGATTCCAACTACCATGATCATGTTAAAGAAAAAAATACGATTCCCGACACCAACAGCAGCGGTAGCAGCATCCCCAAGTTGGTTAACCATGAAAATGTCGACAACACCTAGCAAAGAAAACAGCATGGATTGCAGTGAAACAGGCAAACCTATCTTGATTATCTTTTGCCAGAATTCTTTGTCTAAATGATTATATGTATTGAGCATCACAAATCTCCTTTTCCTAATAGGGAAAAAGTGTATAGAGATTTGTTGAGAGTGTATTTTCTTAACTAATCATAAACTTTTGCCAAACTATCAAAATGAATGACAAGCAAGAAAAGTATGAAATTTCAGAAAGTACTCACCAAGAATTTGTGGACCAAAGCCATGTCCTCGCGTTTCAAGAATTAGGTATTGTTCAGTGTGGGACCGCAACATGTCGTGATTTTTTCTCGGTTTATCGTAAGAACCAACAAAAGCACATGCTGCTATTTACAGTAAGAGGAAAAGGCTGGCTAGAAAGCGGGGCGTGTCGATACATGTTAGAACCTGGGTCTTGTATCAGCGTTCCTGCTTATGTAGAGAATGGATTCGGAATTGAGGAAGAAACATGGCAAATTGCGTGGGTCTTTTTATCATCAGACAAAAAGTGGAACAACGTCATCGGAAGTGAAGTAACTTATTCATTAACGCCTGCTGCCGAAGTTATCGCATCCTGCATTCACACTTTGCTACGGAGTATTTCTCTACCCATCGACCTAGGTGGCAAAATTGCCATTCACAGCGTTGCTCAAATTGAAGCTATTATTAATGCTCCAATACCCCAAGAACAATCGAGAAATTCAATCAGATTAAGACGTGTATTTGATAATGTGCAAAAACAGTTACATAAAGAATGGAATGTAAAAGAACTTGCCAGCTTATTTCCTTGTTCAGAACCTCATTTTCACAGGTTGTGCCAGCAATATCATTCTCATAGCCCAATGGAACATATCATGAGGATGAGAATGGAATATGGTGCAAGGTTGTTGAGGTCAAGTGATTGGTCCATTCAACACATTGGAGAAATTGTTGGCTACCCGAATGCTGCAAACTTCAGCACAAGGTTTAAAGCTTGGTCAGGCATGACACCAAGGCAATTTAAGAAAAGCGCCCCAGCTTAAGAGATCCGTTAAATATCGTCAGTTATAGAGACTAAAAAGAACATGCGTTAAATTGAAATACGTCATTTATGTCGTTAATTTAACCTAAATGAAACCGAGTAAACGCTTCTAATAAAAAACATTTTTGATTTTGCTACGATAATGTTAACTTGAAACTATTACTTGAATTTCAAAGGGCTGTGACTTTCATGTTCGCACAACTTCCAAAACCAACTTTAGATCCAATTCTTTCCCTCTCTGTTGCTTATCGCGGCGATACTCGTGCTGATAAGGTCGATCTCGGCATTGGCGTTTACCGAAATAACCAAGGTGAAACACCAATAATGAAAGCTGTTTCAATGGCGCAAGATATTGTTGTTGAAACACAAAAAACCAAAGCTTATGTCGGCCTTGCTGGGTGTGAAGAATTTAACCAAAGTATGGTTGATTTACTCCTGAAAGGGACCTCTGCAATGGATAGGGTCGCGGCTATACAAACTCCTGGTGCAAGTGGTGCTTTACGCATGCTAGGAGATTTATTAAAAGTCGCTCAGCCTGATACTACTATCTGGATATCTAACCCAAGCTACGTGAACCATAAACCGGTAATGGAAGCTGCAGGTTTGAAAGTAAAACATTATTCTTACTTTAGCCCAGAAACAAAACAGGTCGATACCGCTCGTATGCTTGACGAACTATCAAAAGCAGGCCCTAAGGATGTGGTCTTACTGCACGGCTGCTGCCATAACCCAACTGGCGCAGACATTGATTTTTCGGCTTGGCAAGAAATTACGTCACTATCTCAAAAGAACGGTTTCTTACCTTTCGTTGATATTGCTTACCAAGGTTTCGGTGATGGTCTAGAAGAAGACGCTAAAGGTCTTCAATTTATGGCGAATAACGTAGAAGAAATGCTGATCACTACTTCATGTTCTAAAAACTTTGGTTTGTACAGAGAAAGAACAGGGGCTGCAATTGTTATTGGTAAAAATAGTGAGCATGTAGGTAATGCAAAAGGTAAGTTACTTACCTTAGCACGCTCAACTTACACTATGCCGCCAGATCATGGTGCAGCTCTAGTCAAAACTATTCTTCAAAATCAAGAGCTAACAACGATTTGGAAGACAGAGTTAAGTGAAATGCAGCAGCGTTTGTTAAATTTAAGACAATCTTTATGTCTGGAATTGCGAAATATTCATAACACGTCACACTTTGATTTTATTGAAGGTCATAAAGGTATGTTTACTGTACTAGGCTTTAATGAATCGCAAATGCTGCAGCTACGTGAAGAATATGGCATTTATGGTGTTGGTGATGGTCGAATCAACATAGCTGGTCTTTCTGAATCGCATATTCCTTATGTTGCAAACGCTATTGCAAGTGTATCTAAATAAATGGTGGATAAATGTACAACTGGAAAGTAATCATTACTCTGATGTTAAGTGGTGGTCTTGTTGCTTGCTCTACAACTAATCAAGTACCTGCAGAGCCTGAGCAAAAACCACAAATCGAACAACCGGTCGATAACAAAGTCACAGAGACCGAATCAGCTGTTAAAGAGAACGTTAAGAAAACTGAAGACAAAGAAGCAGAAGCTAAACCAGTTGAAGAACCAAAGAAAGAAGTGAAGCCACCGGTTGTTGAAAAATTGAAAAAGACTGCTGATGGCAAACTGATTCTTGGTGAAGAAGAGTGGGTATTTGTTCCGGGCTTAAAAGAAACTTTAAAAGCACGTATCGATACCGGTGCTACAACATCTTCTGTAAGTGCGGTTGATATAGTTCCGTTTGAAAGAGATGGAAAAGATTGGGTTAAATTCAAGATTGAACACGATGGAATCAAGACTGCTGAAATTAGTCTCCCTGTAGAGCGCTGGGTTAAGATTAAGCAATCAAGTGCTGATGAATCGCAAAAGCGTGCGGTTATTTCAACATGGATTCAAATTGGTGATCTAAAAGAGAAAACCGAATTTACTCTAGCAGATCGAACTCATCTTACTTACCCATTATTAATGGGACGTAGTTTCTTTAGAGACGTAGCGGTAGTTGATGTTGGACAGAAATATGTTCAAGATAAAATTACCAAATAAATACTAATCTTTACAGCATTCATTTAAAGCCCATTGAAACTCATTTCGATGGGCTTTTTGTTTATTGTAGGTAAGCTTAGTATTTAGCCTCGACAATGTGATCCTGATCTCTGTATAATTCGCGCCTCAATTTACCCATTAATTGTTACTTATCCATGTTTTATTTGGTGTTAAAGCTAGAAATAACAGACAAGTACTCTCCTAGGACATAATTTTTTGATCTCTACTGCGAACATCACAATGCAATTTGGCGCTGAACCTTTGTTTGAAAATATTTCAGCTAAGTTTGGTAACGGTAACCGCTATGGCTTAATCGGTGCTAACGGTTGCGGTAAATCGACTTTTATGAAGATCCTAAGTGGTGTTCTTGCTCCAAGCTCTGGTAATGTTTCTATAACCCCTGGGGAAAAACTGGGCGTATTAAGCCAAGATCAATTTGCGTTTGAAAAATACAGCGTAATTGATGTTGTGATTATGGGGGATAAGAAGCTCTGGGAAGTAAAACAAGAACGTGAGCGTATTTATTCTTTACCAGAAATGAGTGAAGAAGATGGAATGAAAGTAGCAGAGCTTGAAAGTGAATTTGCTGAAATGGACGGCTATACAGCGGAAAGCCGTGCTGGTGATATTCTTATACAAGCTGGTATTGAAGAAGAGCTTCATTTTGGTTTGATGCAGCAAGTCGCACCTGGCTGGAAGTTAAGAGTACTTCTTGCACAAGCCTTATTCGCTAACCCTGATATCCTGTTACTTGATGAACCAACAAACAACTTGGATATACATACGATTAACTGGTTAGCAGAAGAGCTGAACCAGCGTAAATGTACAATGATCATCATTTCGCATGATAGACACTTCCTTAATTCTGTTTGTACGCACATGGCTGATATTGATTATGGTGAATTGCGTGTTTACCCAGGTAACTATGAGTACTTCCTAGAAGCATCAGGATTGATTCGTGATCAACTCCTAGCAAGCAATGCAAAGAAAGCAGCTGAGATTAGTGAGCTTCAAGATTTCGTAAACCGTTTTGGTGCAAATGCATCAAAGGCAAAGCAAGCAAGTTCTCGTGCTAAGAAAATGGATAAAATCTCACTGGATGAAGTAAAGTCTTCAAGCCGTATGAGCCCATCAATTGATTTTGGTGAAGGTAAAAAACTTCACCGACAAGCTCTTGAGTTAACAGAGCTAGGTCATGGTTTTGATGGTGAAGTGCTTTTTGAAGGTGGTAACTTATTATTAGAAGCAGGGACTCGTCTTGCTGTTATTGGTGAGAATGGAGTGGGTAAAACGACATTCTTGCGTTGCTTAGTAGAAGAACTAGAGCAAAACAAAGGTACTGTTAAATGGTCTGAAAATGCATCGGTTGGCTATTGCCCACAAGATAGCACTGCAGATTTTGATAACGATTTAAGTATTTTTGATTGGATTTCTCAATGGCGTACAGTTAAACACGATGACTTAATGGTTAGAGGTATTTTAGGTCGCTTGTTATTCACCGCTGATGATGCGAATAAGAAAGCAAAGAACTGTTCTGGTGGCGAAAAGAATCGTCTTTTATTCGGAAAGTTGATGATGCAAGATATCAACGTTCTAGTAATGGATGAGCCAACAAACCACATGGATATGGAAGCGATTGAAGCACTTAATGATGCTTTGAAGGTTTATACTGGTACATTGATTTTCGTCAGCCATGACCGTAAGTTTGTTTCATCGTTAGCAACACAAATTATTGATGTAAAAGATAAACAGTTGGTTAATTTCCAAGGGACTTATGATGAGTACTTGGCGCACCAAATAAAAGTATTGGCAACCTCTTAATTAAGTCACTGTCTTTAATCAAATACTTTTGAGTATTGATAAAAAGCCCCAAACATAATTACGTTTGGGGCTTTTTTGTAGGCTAACAAGTAGCAGTGTAACTGTTTGTTTGACTTAATCTATATTCAATCGAAAGCCTATTTTATAAGTCAAAACTGGAATACCTGTTAACTATTAGTATTTAAACAGCTGCACTTGTGTATTTAGTTGTTGGGCAATCCCACGAAGTTCTTCTGACAAGTGACGTGAATTATCAGCCTCATTTGACATGTTATCAGACACATCATTAACAAGTTGGATATTCTTACTTACTTCCCCAGTCACAGTTCGCTGTTCACTTGCAGCATTTGATATGTGTGATGCCATATCTGAAATTTGCTGTATAGACGTCGCAATCTCTTCCAGTGCTGTTGTTGCATTATTTGCGTCATCTACACTTGATTGAGCTAAATCTTGGCTACGCTGCATTGATTCGACAGCGTTAACACTGTTCTTTTGCAGTGTTTCGATCATTTCACGAATTTCATCAGTTGAACTGTGCGTGCGCTGTGAAAGAACACGAACTTCATCAGCAACAACAGCGAAACCGCGGCCTTGTTCACCAGCTCGTGCAGCCTCAATTGCAGCATTAAGAGCAAGAAGGTTGGTTTGCTCTGCAATATCTGAAATCGTGGAGAGAATTGTATTGATATCGAGAGCATTCTTTTCAAGCTCTTGGATAATTCCAGACGCATTCTCAACTTGTTCAGCTAGGTTGGTAATTGAATCTTGGTTTCTGATAATAACTTGCTTACCTTGCTCACAGTTTTCTGTAGAGCTAATCGCGGAATCAGCTGTCATTTGAGCATTGTTTGCTACTTCTTCTGCAGTAGCAGACATCTCATGAACTGCAGTAGCAATTTGAGAAATTTCATGCAGTTGTACAGATAGACCTTCACTTGTTTTGCGTGCAACATTGGTACTCACTTCCGACTGCTGATTTAGCTTCGTTGATGAGTCAGCAATGTCACGAACGATTTCTTGCAGCTTTGCAATAAATGCATTGACGTGAGTCGCTAGCGTGCCGATTTCATCTTTACTGTTAACAGTAATGCGTTGAGTTAAATCACCATCTCCCTTAGAAAGTGCTTCCATCGCAGAACTAAGCGTTGTGAGAGGAGATAAAGCTTTTTTAATCACAAACATAGCGACAAATGCGATTACAGCAAGTTGTATCAAACCAAAAATAGCTGACTGACGGAGCAGGGAACGATAAGAAGCAAAAGACTTCGTTTTATCAATGACCACTGTGAAGTACCAGTCGGTATGAGGTACTTTCTGAACAGATAAGAATGCTTCCGAGTTATCAATAACCGTTTCTTCGAATGAACTATTCAAGGACATCGATTTAATTTTATGTGCATTGAGGTTATTCGAGATATTTGAAACTGACTGTAGAGTTAGGTTTCGGTTTTTATGCGCAACAATATTGCCATTACCGTCCACCAAGAAAGCATAAACCCCTGGTTGTTCAATGCTTACAATATCATCAACCAATTGGTTTAGGTTTAAGTCGGCACCGATAACACCAGAGAATCCATTTGTATTAAAAGGAGAAGAAATAGTTACGACAAGATCATTGGTTGCCACATCAATATAAGGTTCAGTGACAACCGTTTTACCTTGAGCCATTGTTTCTTTATACCAAGAGCGAGTTCTTGGGTCATAGCCTGCAGGTACAGGAAGATCGACACCTTGTAAGAATCTGCCATCAGATAACCCGGCATAAGCGATTTGAAATTGACCAGCATTGGTACTTTGAGTGAAGTAACTCGTTGGATCGTCAGAGTATTTGAATGCATCTTTGGCGGCATTAACGACGTTAATACGACCTTCAATCCACTTTTCAATACCGGCAACATTTGATGAAGTGAGCGTATCAGCATATTGTTGAATAGATCGGTATGTCTCGTTAAGTAGTTGTTTACCCGTAATATAAGTTTGAATCATGGTCATTGTAAAAATAATGACGACAAAAATTAGCGTCAGTTTATTTTTAATCGATATGCTGTTAAGACTCATTTTTAATGGTACTCCATATTAATCAGCAAGGTTTTTTGCGAGATTACCAGTACGCTATACGCTGGTAAAGCTATTTATGAAACCTTGCTAATAATATGAGTACCTTATGCAATCGAGAGCTAAGCTCTTTAGTGCATTTTCATGTAAGCCTAAGAGTTGATACTAAAACCCAAACTTAGCTGACATTAAGATTTGGTGACCATATGTTCCGTTGTTACGAAAGTCGAGACCAAGTGAAAGTTGGTCTGTTGAATGGAATCGACCGCCAAAACCAACTACTGAGTTTGTGCCATCGTTATCTATCAATTGACCTAGTCGAGCATTAACTTCTACACCAGCCATTAACCAAGCCCTAACACCTAGGTTAATCTCTGTTTTGAAAGCATCGTCTTTACTACTGTCTGAGTCATACTTGATGTTATGAAGCAGCATTTGTCCATAAACATCAGCAAACTGACCGGCAGGACCATTAAACCCTATACCACCCGCAAGATCCCAATCTCCATCAAACCCACTATCAAAACGACCTATAAAATGCGTATTTTCAGTAAAGTAAGTGGTAAATTCACCGCCAAATGTACTTGGGCTAGCCCCCATGCGAACTTCAAAGGCGTTGTAGTTAAAATTATTTGCCGAGACCGAAAATGAACTCAATACAGCTAATCCAATTAGCAACTGTTTGTTAGTTATGCCAAACATGGGAACTCCAAAAAATATAATTGTTTGCATTATAATACAAAAAGGTCTGCAAAATGCAGACCATATTTTAAAGAGTACAAATAAATAGATGAATTCAATCAGTAATTCATACTCCCACTAAAGAACTTGGATATGATCTACTTCAATCTCAGGTGTCTTACCACCTTCGTATTCACCAAATATTCTAATACTTGTATCTGCTGTTAACGGTTGAAGCAATTGAATGTCATCATCCAGTTCAATTTGTATTTCACTGCTTCCGTCAGAAAATACGAAAGTGTCTTTATTAATTTGGCGAACTATCTTCCCGTCAACAACCGCATCTTTTTCGGTGAACATACCGGTATCAGCCAGTAATGAATCAATAGATATAGCTTCTACAGGACCTGTATAGGTAACATTATTTGAATCATTACGGTCATGCTCAACACCTGCGAAAGCAAGAGTAGGCGCAAGAATGATAGTTGAAGCGATAGCAATAATTGTCTTTTTCATAATAAATCCTATTTTGTTTGTTCGTTTAATGAAACGTTTTGTTTCGATGGAGCTATTAAACAACACTCAGATTGAATCTAGAGTGAGTAAGACATTCATTTTCCATTCATTTTATTGAGCAACTACATGATATGGCGGTAAGATAGAGGTTCAGTTTGTAAGGAATTCAGATCAATGCTCACACCTCTCGACGCCCTTATGGTTCAAGGGACAACATCAGATGCCGGAAAAAGTGTTCTAGTGGCAGGCTTATGCCGCGTTTTAGCAAGGAGAGGGATAAAAGTCGCCCCTTTCAAACCACAAAACATGGCACTAAATAGTGCTGTAACATCAGATGGTGGTGAAATAGGTCGAGCACAAGCGGTTCAAGCACAAGCGTGTAATGTCGAGCCAACCGTTCATATGAACCCTGTCTTGTTAAAGCCAAACTCAGACACTGGGGCACAAGTGATTCTACAAGGCAAAGCCTTAAGTAATATGGAAGCAACGGGTTACCATGATTACAAAAAGGTAGCCATGAATACCGTAATGGATTCATTCAAACGTTTAACTGATGATTTTGAAAGTGTGATGATTGAAGGAGCCGGCAGCCCAGCTGAAATTAACCTTCGAGAAAATGACATCGCCAATATGGGATTTGCTGAAGAGGCAGATGTACCTGTAATCATAGTTGCGGATATTGACAGAGGTGGTGTATTTGCACATTTGTATGGCACATTAGAGCTCTTATCTGAGTCTGAACAAAATAGAGTGAAAGGCTTTGTTATTAATCGCTTTAGAGGTGATATAGCACTTCTTCAGTCAGGTTTAGATTGGCTAGAAGATAAGACCGGAAAACCTGTTATTGGTGTACTTCCCTATCTGCATGGATTTAATTTGGAAGCTGAGGATGCTATTACTTCTGAGCAAGTATCTGGAAGCCATATAAAATTAAATGTGGTTGTTCCCGTGTTAACACGCATCAGTAACCATACTGACTTTGATACTTTACGCCTTAACCCTGACATTAATCTTCGTTATGTGGGCAAGGGTGAACCTTTAAACAATGCCGATTTAATTATAATTCCTGGAACTAAGTCAGTGAGAGCTGATCTTGAATATCTTAAAAGCCAAGGTTGGGACAAAGATATACAAAGACATATTCGCTTAGGTGGAAAAGTGATAGGCATCTGTGGAGGATATCAAATACTTGGGAATATGATTGATGATCCAGATGGTGTTGAAGGGTCGCCGGGGAGTAGTTCAGGCTTAGGTTATTTAGACATTGATACCGTATTAACACAACAAAAAATATTAACAAAAAGTTCGGGTACTTTTACGTTAAATGGTAATACGCAAACAGTCGATGGCTATGAAATTCATGTAGGATTAACGCAGGTTAAAACGGAGTCTCCGGTAATGCTCAATTCAGGCACACCTGACGGAGCGGTTAGCCAATGCAACCAGATCTTTGGTACTTATTTGCATGGTCTCTTTGATAGCAGTGAAGCACTCAATTTAATTTGCGAGTGGGCTGGTGCAATAGATATTGCTGAAATAGACCATCAAGAATTAAAAGAGATAGGGATCAATCGAATTGCCGATGCGATCGAAAAATATATGGATTTATCCTTATTGTGGCCTGAACTAAACTTCGAAAGGAAATAGACGATGAAAACGTTTTGCGTCTTTCTGTTTAGCTTGCTGTTGTCCACGACAGCGTTCGCAGGTGAAAAGCTTAGAATTTACGCCGCGTCATCAATGACAAATGCAACGAATGCTTTAATAGAAGGTTTTCAGAAGAAGCATCCGGTAGACATTACTCCGGTTTACGCCAGTACTTCATCTTTAGTTCGCCAAATTGAAAGAGGGGCGCCTGCTGATATTTTTATCTCTGCAAATGAAGCATGGATGGATTATTTAATCGATAGCAGTATCGTATTGAGTGACGGCGTCACAAGTCTGTGTGAGAACGAACTAGTACTAATCGCCCCCAATGATTCTTCACTTGATCCGCAAATAAACTTGAACCAGTCATTTGATATCCAGTCGAAAGATGAGTGGAAAAAAAATCTTCTTGGAGAGCGCCTTGCCATAGGTAATGTTAAGTCAGTGCCTGCTGGTATCTATGCAAAAGAAGCATTAGAGTCTTTAAAGGTGTGGAGTGACGTTGAAAGGCATCTTGCTCCAACAAATAATGTACGGATGGCACTCGCACTAGTTGAAAGGGGTGAAGCGGCAATGGGAGTTGTATATAAAACGGATGCGATTTTATCTGATCAAGTACAAATCATAGCTACCTTCAGCCAGGATTCTCACTCGGCAATCCGTTACCCTGTAGCAAAGATATCCAATTCGAAGATGGCTAAAAACTTTTATGCCTACCTCAATAGTTCTGAAGCAATCAGTATCTTAAATAGTTTTGGTTTTAAAACGCTTAAATGATGTATTTATCTGAATATGAATATCAGGCATTACTCTTGAGCTTAAAGGTCGCTGGTTTTGCGATTCTTTGGCTTATTCCCATTGGAATATCACTTGCTTGGTTAATGGCTAAAAAGCAATTTATTGGTAAGAGCTTGTTAGAAAGCTTAATTCATTTACCGCTTGTTTTACCTCCAGTCGTCATTGGTTATTTATTATTGATCGTAATGGGAAGGAAAGGTGTTGTTGGAGAGTGGCTCTATGATGTTTTCGGCATTGTCTTTAGTTTCAGTTGGAAAGGAGCCGTCCTCGCTTGTATTGTCGTTGCTTTGCCGTTGATGGTGCGCTCTATTCGGCTTAGTCTGGAAACCGTGGACAGCAAATTAGAAGAGGCAGCTGCAACACTTGGAGCTTCACCTTTAAAGGTCTTTTTTACCATAACACTCCCACTGATGCTTCCTGGAATAATCACAGGCACTATGTTGTCATTTGCTAGAAGCTTAGGTGAATTTGGCGCGACAATTAGTTTTGTTTCAAATATTCCAGGAGAGACACAAACTATACCTCTTGCAATGTATACCTTTATTGAGACTCCAGGATCAGAGTTGGAAGCCGCACGACTATGCGTGATTTCGATAGTCATAGCATTGAGCTCATTATTGCTTTCAGAATGGCTAACTCGTAAGTCAGCAAAAAGACTTGGAGGAGCATCATGAGCTTTATCACTTTAAGATATCAACAAATTCTAGGTGAAACTGAGTTTGATATTGATATTGAACTACCAAGCTCGGGGATTACCGCAATATTTGGCCGTTCTGGTGCAGGTAAAACCTCTTTAATCAATGTTATTAGCGGTCTTAAGAACCCAGATTCTGGTTTAATTGATATTGCAGGGCATCGGGTTTTTGATAGTGAAAAATCGATTAATTTGCCTATCCACAAACGCAATGTAGGGTATGTTTTTCAAGAGTCTCGCCTTTTTCCACATATGAAAGTGGAGGCAAATCTTAAATACGGCATAAAGACTGTTGATACGGAACATTTTGATCAAATAGTCAATTTACTTGCACTCGAAGATATTCTAGGTAGGTATCCAATGCGTCTTTCTGGAGGGGAGAAGCAACGTGTCGCCATTGGACGTGCACTTTTATCTAAACCAAATATCTTGTTAATGGATGAACCTTTAGCTTCGTTAGATTTGCCCAGAAAAAGAGAAGTCATGCCGTTTCTAGAGAACCTTGCAGAAACAGTAAATATTCCAATTTTGTATGTGACCCATAGTTTGAATGAAATCCTTCGATTGTCTAATCACCTTGTCATTATTGAACAAGGTAAAGTGGTATCTTCAGGTGCAACTGAGACGGTTTGGTCTTCTAGAACGATGAGCCCATGGCAATCATTTTCTGAACAAAGTTCCTTATTCGAAGGAACCGTTATTGAGCATAATTCAGAGTATGGATTATCCAAGCTTAAGTTGTCTGAATCGACGTCATTATGGGTTCAACAGGTCGACAATGTGCGCGGCACTTCAGTAAGGTTACAAGTCAGAGCAAATGATGTTTCTATCACGCTTGATAAGCCCTCTAACACCTCTATACGAAATATCTTACCCGCAGTGATACGTAAAGTAGAAACTCAGCAGAAAGGCGCTCATAAACAAAGTGTGTCAGTTGAATTAGAGCTTGATGAAGGCTGTTACCTTTGGGCAACAATCACACTATGGGCTTTGGATGAGCTTAACCTCACCATTGGGCAACGCGTCTACGCTCAAGTTAAAGGTGTGAGTGTAACTCAAAGAGATATAGCCGTTACCCATTAGAGTAAAAGAGGTTTCGAATTATTTTTGTTGTCTAGCGGTGAATATTAGCATTAACAAAAAAGCCGTTGAATGCGATATTTAACGGCTTTGGTTTGTCAGAATTAATTGTTAACTCTTAACAGAAATGGAAACGAAAGTAGAGGGGTATAAGCCAATCTATTACTTCGTGAACACTTCCTTAAAATCAGTTTTCAAGATTGGGTCACGACGAGCTTTTTTGATTTGTTTAACCATATCTTTCACACAGTTGTGTAAAACTTGATCAAGCAACTGCGCGCGGTACTCTTCTTTTTCTTCATCTGTCATGCCTTCAGGTAACTTAAGAGTAGGGAACTCTTCCATTACGTTTACGCCGGCAAAAGACTGGCTAACAGTAATTAGCGCATGAAACTGTTCAAAGTTATCAAGAACATTTTGTGCACTTGCTGGAAGTGTGTCCCATGCTTCACGTACTGCTTCTTCAGACACTTCGTGAATAGAAGTAACCATGTGGTGCATCTCTTTTGGTACTTCATCAAATTCGATAACTTGGCGAAGTTCAGGTGAGATAGTGGTTAAATCAACTTCTTGTTGTTCGTTGTTTGTAGCGTCTGACATAGTATTTCTCTTCAAAAAGAAACAATGCTAAAAAAATCTGTAAAAAAGTCAATCAAATATAGTAATTAGTGCATGAATTAGAGTGGTTTTTCATATACTTTGGAGTATTCGGTAACCTGCAGGGGATAAGAATGACAGGTAAAGGTTCTTCTATGCGCATTTTATTAGTGGATGATGTTCAGTTGGATAGAATGCAGCTGGCTATTCGACTCAAACAATTAGGGCACGATGTTGAAGCTGTTTCCAGCGGTAAGGAAGCATTATCTTTGTATTCCCAATTCGATCCAGAGCTAGTTTTACTTGATATCAGCATGCCCGAGATGGATGGCTTTGAAGTTGCGAACCAAATACGTAAAACATTCCCTGAGTGGGTCCCTATAATCTTTTTGAGTGGTCACGAAGAACCAGAAATGATCGCACAAGCAATAGATGCTGGTGGTGATGATTACCTTATAAAGCCAGTTAACAAAGTTGTATTGAACTCTAAACTTATTGCAATGCAGCGAATTGCACATATGAGAAGAGAACTGAAACAGACAAGCGCAAAGCTTGAAGAATTGAACACACTTCTTCAATTACAGGCGAATGAAGATGGTTTAACCAAAATTTATAACCGCCGTTTTATGGATACAAAACTTGAAGAAGTATTGGCATTACATGGAAGACGTAAAGCCTCAATGACTTTAATTTTACTTGATGTGGATTTCTTTAAACCTTACAACGATAATTATGGGCACATTCAAGGCGATAAGTGCTTACAAAACTTAGCGACCACGTTAAATAAACTATTTGAACGAGCTGGCGAGTATGTGGGTCGATATGGAGGTGAGGAGTTTGTCGTCATCATCAGCGACAGCGATATTCAGTGTGCATCAAAGCATGCTTTTCGGATTCAAAATGAAATTCATAATATGAATGACAAGCACGATCATTCAAGTGTTTCAGATAGAATCACGTTGTCACAAGGCGTTATTTCTTTTGAACCCAAAGGTTCGGAATCATTAAATGAGGTCTATGAAGCCGCCGATAAAGCTTTGTACCAAGCGAAGCAAAACGGTCGTAATACCTATGTTTGCGGATCATTTAAATAGAGCTACTATTTTTAATTAGGCGTGGTGGCTAACAAGGCGGTTTCTGCCTGCCTTTTTCGCTCCATACAAGGCATTATCTGCGAGTTTTATTACTTCTTCTGGTTGACGCGTTGTGCTGCTGTCTGCCACACCAATACTTACGGTAACATTCACAACTTTAGATGTTGGAGCAACTTTTCCACGTTTTTTTATTCCAGTTTCGTCATTTTCGGGTCTTGACTGACTATTACGAATCGTCATGTCGTAGCTTTCAATATCATGAATTAAGTCTTCAAGGTGTTCTTTGACTTGATGAGCCTGTTTGCCTTTGAAAATTATAGTAAATTCCTCACCGCCATATCGATAAGCCTTAGCGCCTCCAGACGTTAATTTTAAGCGGCTAGCGACTAATTTCAGAACATCATCACCAGTGTCATGACCATAGGTATCATTGAATGACTTAAAGTGGTCAATATCAACCATAGCCATCGTATATTTCCGTCCTAAATGCTTCATGTCGGCTTCTAGCGCATGCCTTCCCGGAATATCAGTCAATTGGTCATTAAACGCCAATGCGTGGCTTGCAGACATCACATAAACAATAATGAGTATCCCTGAAAGCGAGAACATCGTGCTTGATATGTACTGGATGTGAAAGAAAACAAATGTAGTTGAAGCTAGCAGAATTGAGCTGTAAACGACAACGTCAATAGGACGATTATGAAGTAATACCAAAATGGAGGTTAAGCCAGATAAACCTAAGCCATATAGGACTAAAATCAAAGGAAGTTTGGAGATAGTAGGGACAGTAAATAACACACCTTCACTCCAAGTCTCAAAGCCACCGTCATTGAAGTGATTAAGGATAAGCTGAGACCAAATAATGAAAAGCAATAAGATGCTGACATATAGAGCAATGCTTTTAGAATCTACGCCTGTATCTGGAAAGGCGTACACCAACAAACAAGCCACTGGAAGTAATGTCACCAGGAGGGACAGTTCAAGAAGAGTCGTTCCGCTGTGTAAAGGGGTCTGCAAACGGTATTGTATAATGCTATAGGCTGTAAGCATTGCCAAAGACACCATTGCCATTCTACCTTGCTTAAAGGTGTGACAAAGGAGCCCTGCCACAATTAAGAGGATATAGGGTAGATTACTTGCAATACCTAAATTAGAGTTGGTGACTAATATGACATTATTCATGCCAATTAATAGAACGCCCAACAGTAACAAAGGAAAGAAAAATCGAAATATGCTCGATGTTACAAATGAAGATGTCATTTAAGTAATGTGCCTAGCTAAACTGATAATCTTATAATTAGAATTTACTTGTAGGATACGGCTTAAAAATAAATTGCCAAGCTTTTTACCTAGATTCTAGATAAAAACACAAACTACTAGATAAAAATATGATAGATGATTGGCAATAGTTCAACCTTATTCATATTACTTTCTATTTGCTATTGCACATTAATGAGACTAAATAGTATATAAGAGTTAAGTAGTTACTTATGGAGAAGCAGGATGCAGATTAGTGTCGATGTACATAACTATATGGAAACACTGGTAGGTCACGTACTCGCTAAAGACGAATATATTGAAAAGTATGATAACGAACAGCTCGCTGATTTGGCCTGTTTAGCCTTAGGTCAGCTTCGACCAATTTACATTCGTTTCGACATAGACTTTCTTTCGGCTTTAGCTGAAGAAAAACTCGTTCAATACAAAAGCAACAGTGAAATTGCAGTTAAAAATGCAGAGGCGATGATTCAACAAGATCGACGCAAAAATAGAGAAGACGATATTCCTGTCATATTTGCACATCAAAGCTTTGATGATGATGTTGAGCTTGAGTGGTTTGAGAAGCCGCTGCTTAAAGGTAAAAAATAGTTTATACAAGATAAGGAGCAATACGTGGGGTTATTTTCTAGGTTGTTTGGTGGCAAAGAAAAAGTAGTAAAAGAAGTCAGCATTGAGCCTGTTGAATATAAAGGATTTCACATTTATCAAGATCCTATTGCTGAAGCCGGGCAATACCGAGTTGCCGGGCGAATAGAAAAAGAAATTGATGGAGAGATAAAATCACATCGCTTCATTCGATCTGATGTTGTTTCAAACAAAGATGATGCAAATGAATTAATGCTTAAGAAAGCGCAAATGTTTGTTGATCAAATGGGTGAAGGCATTTTTAGTTAACCAATTAGGGTTAGACTTGATGCTAGTCATAATTTTAAGAGCTTTCAGTGTATATGCTGAAAGCTCTTTTTAGTTTGGGAAGGCAAACTCAACTAGCTGTTTGTTATTAAAGGGAAAAGCCTTAGGTGGTTTGACCTCTTGCTTTATTTCTCTATTAATTTTCAGTCAACCCAAGTGATTTATAAGCATACAAAACTGTTATATGTAATAACATTTTCGATTCTTGTTACAAAAAACTTGAAGTATTAGTTGCCGTTAGATACAAACGAATAATCATTGTGCCAATAGTAAAGGAATCGCTATGCAAATTGGTGTACCAAAAGAGATACTCGCGGGTGAAACCCGAGTCGCGGCTTCACCGAAATCAGTGGAGCAACTACTTAAGTTAGGGTTTGAAGTTTGTGTAGAATCGCAAGCCGGAGCGCTAGCGAGTTTTGATAATGCAGCTTACGAAAAAGCTGGTGCTTCAATCGTAACGACTGAAGAAGCTTGGAATTCAGAATTAATCTTAAAGGTTAATGCTCCAATCGTTGACGAACCAGCAGAAATTAATGAAATTGCTCTGATCAAAGAAGGCGCTAGTTTAGTTAGCTTTATTTGGCCAGCACAAAACCCAGAGTTAATGGAACAGCTATCCAGCAAAAAAATTAACGTAATGGCTATGGATTCGGTTCCTAGAATCTCACGAGCTCAAGCTCTTGATGCATTAAGCTCTATGGCAAATATTGCTGGCTATCGCTCAGTTGTTGAAGCTGCTCATGAGTTTGGTCGTTTCTTCACTGGACAAATTACCGCCGCCGGTAAAGTTCCACCTGCAAAAGTTCTGGTTGCTGGCGCTGGTGTGGCTGGTCTAGCTGCAATTGGTGCTGCAGGCAGTTTAGGCGCAATTGTTCGCTCTTTCGACGTTCGCCCAGAAGTAAAAGAACAAGTTGAATCGATGGGCGCTGAATTCTTGGAAGTCGATTACCAAGAAGATACTAGTGCTGGTGATGGCTATGCAAAAGAAATGTCAGAAGCATTCAATAAGAAAGCAGAAGAACTCTATGCCGCACAAGCAAAAGACGTCGATATTATTATCACAACGGCACTTATCCCGGGTCGCCCAGCTCCAAAGTTAATTACCAAAGAAATGGTTGATAGCATGGCTGCTGGTAGTGTGATTGTCGATCTCGCGGCAGCAAACGGTGGTAACTGTGAATACACAGTCGCAGACCAAGTTATTACAACTGCTAATGGTGTAAAAGTCGTTGGTTATACCGATATGGTCGGTCGATTACCAACTCAATCATCTCAGTTATACGCAACCAACTTGGTTAACTTGCTCAAGTTACTTTGTAAAGAAAAAGACGGCACGATTGATATTAACTTCGATGATGTTGTTTTACGAGGTGTCACAGTTGTTAAAGATGGTGAAATCACTTGGCCAGCTCCACCAATTCAAGTTTCAGCACAACCTCAACAAGAAAAGCCTAAAGCAGCTAAACCAGAACCTAAAGTAGAAGAGCCTACTTCTCCGGTTAAGAAATTCGTTGGCTTAGGCGTTGCTGTTGGTGCTTTCGCTTGGGTAGCTTCAGTAGCTCCTGCAGCATTCTTATCTCACTTTACTGTTTTTGTTTTAGCTTGTGTTGTTGGTTACTACGTTGTTTGGAATGTGTCTCACTCATTACATACACCATTAATGTCTGTAACAAACGCAATTTCAGGCATTATCGTCGTAGGCGCATTGCTACAAATAGGGCAAGGAAGTGGCGTTGTAACGTTTTTATCTTTTATTGCTGTTCTTATTGCAAGTATCAATATATTTGGTGGTTTTACCGTGACCAAACGTATGCTTGAAATGTTCCGTAAAGACTAGTAAGGAGTCACCAATGTCTGAAGGATTAGTACAAGCGGCATATATTATTGCTGCTGTCTTCTTTATTATGAGCTTAGCGGGTTTATCTAAGCAGGAATCGGCTCGTGCTGGTAACTACTACGGTATTACTGGTATGGCTATCGCTTTACTTGCCACAATTTTCGGTCCTGATTCTCAGGGTGTCGTTTGGATTATCATTGCTATGGTAATTGGTGGTGGTATTGGTATTCATTACGCCAAGAAAGTTGAAATGACCGAAATGCCTGAGCTTGTTGCAATCTTGCACAGCTTCGTTGGTATGGCTGCAGTTCTTGTCGGTTATAACAGCTACATTGATGCACCGGTAGCAGCAACTCATGCTGAGCATGTTATTCACTTAGTTGAAGTATTCTTGGGCGTGTTTATTGGCGCGGTTACCTTCACAGGTTCAATTGTTGCGTTTGGTAAATTACGTGGTGTTATTTCATCATCAGCATTGAATATCCCTCATAAGCATAAATGGAATCTAGCTGCATTAGTTTCTTCTGCATTGCTTCTAAGCATGTTCGTAAATGCAGACGGCAGCATGTTCGCTATGATTGTGATGACCCTTATTGCCTTCGCATTTGGTTATCACTTAGTTGCTTCAATTGGTGGTGCAGATATGCCAGTTGTTGTTTCGATGCTTAACTCTTATTCAGGTTGGGCTGCGGCTGCGGCTGGTTTCATGCTTGCAAATGACTTATTGATTGTTACTGGTGCCCTAGTTGGTTCATCAGGTGCAATTCTTTCTTACATTATGTGTAAAGCAATGAACCGTTCTTTCATCAGTGTTATTGCGGGTGGTTTTGGTCAAGAGGTTTCTGTTTCTGCAGAAGTTGAAGATCAAGGCGAGCACCGTGAAACGTCTGCTGAAGAAGTAGCAGACATGCTTAAAAATTCTAAATCAGTCATCATCACCCCAGGGTATGGTATGGCAGTGGCTCAAGCGCAATACCCAGTACATGAAATTACTGAGAAGCTTAGAGCTCAAGGCATTAACGTTCGATTTGGTATTCACCCAGTTGCTGGTAGGTTACCCGGTCACATGAATGTATTACTTGCTGAAGCAAAAGTACCATACGACATTGTATTAGAAATGGATGAACTGAATGATGATTTCGGCGAAACCGACACTGTACTTGTAATTGGTGCGAATGACACAGTTAACCCTGCAGCTCTAGAGGATCCAAATAGCCCAATTGCTGGCATGCCAGTTCTTGAAGTTTGGAATGCTCAAAATGTTGTCGTGTTCAAGCGTTCGATGAATACGGGCTATGCTGGTGTCCAAAACCCGTTGTTCTTCAAAGAAAACACTCAAATGCTATTTGGTGATGCTAAAGAAAGCGTTGATGCAATTTCTAAGGCTCTTTAATTACAACTCAAGAGTTAAGTTATAATTAGAGTCATTAGCGATTAAAAAGCCAGCGAATTGCTGGCTTTTTTGTGTTTATAAACCATAACCGTGGTAGCTAGAGGGTTAACAATTTATCTTTATCGTGTTCTGTTATATATTTGATTTAATAGAATGAAATTACGTATCGCTTGTGACTATAAAATCAATCTTATCCTTCATTGCCATGACTTTCTTGATTTCTGCAAATTCATTTGCGGATTCACTACCTGAGCGCATAGATAATTTCACCAAGTTATTTGATCACCAAGCTGCTATCGATTCATACGATATACGTATTCTACAATCGGACTACCCGAACAAGCTCATTACACCTTCATCAATGCTCCCTCAAACCGCTAAATATCCGCTTAAAGATATTCAAAGGCTTTATCAGTTATCAAAGACCTGCAGCGGAAAACTACCTTTAAGCCCTCTGATTACAGAACCACTCGTTTTTACTCGAGCATTGTGTAAAGGAACAAAACTATCTGTACGCTGGTTCAGCAGAAGCGGGTTAATACATCCTGGTGGCGGTTCATACGCAGCAAGGTATGTAGAAAAGTACCCGGAAAAATTTGAATCTCTAAAGCAATTCATGCATATACAAGAGCGAAAAAGCACAGATAACGACGAATTGTTAAGCCGCTTAAAAAATATGGACAGTGATGCTATTACAGCATTGATCGCAGGCGCTAGCATGTTTGTGGAGTTAGATGAAATTTGGCTTAAGCGTGGAGATCAGTACTATCTATATGACGCTAGCGTTTGGAAAGACAATGCTAAGCTATCTGGACTTGCTTTCAGTCTACATGCAGAAGGTCAAAGCTGTTTTGTCCAAAGAGGAAACATATGCTGGGAAATAGAAGATCACTCTGAACTTTTACAGCTATCAATGCTAGTTCTTGTGGTTGCCAACATTTTACTTGTTATCGGTTGGGCTCTTTACCGCTGGAATAGTAAGAAACAAGAACTTAAAAGTAGAATGCTGGTACTTCAAATTTTGACTCACGAGCTTCGTACTCCTATTGCAAGTTTGTCACTTACCGTTGAGGGGTTCCGTAGAGAGTTCGAACATTTACCTGAGTCTGTATACGATGAATTTCGGCGTCTGTGTGAAGACACAAGACGTCTTCGTCAACTTGCTGAAGCGAGTAAGGATTATCTGCAATCGGATAATCAACCACTGGCAACTGAATGGTTACCTAGCGTACATGAATGGCTTGAGTATAAATTAGATGAAGAGTTTTCAGCTGACATCACTCTGCAAATTAATGCTGATATTGCAGCTAAAGTAAATATATACTGGCTAGGAACATGTATCGATAATTTAATTCGCAATGCCGTTAAGTACGGTATTGCACCAATCACCGTCGATGTAACAACTTCTAACAAAAGTCTGACATTTAGAGTGATAGATAATGGAGACTTGACCCGGAAAGATTGGGAACAGTTAAAGAAGCCGTTTGTGAGTAAAAGCGGACTTGGCTTAGGGCTAACTATAGTTGAATCTATGGTTGGCAAGATGGGAGGGAAAATGACATTAATTGGCCCACCAACGACATTTATTTTGGAGATACCTTGTGAAACAGACACTGCTACTCGTTGAAGACGATAAAAACTTGGCTGATGGTTTATTAGTCAGTTTAGAGCAAGCTGGATATGAATGTTTGCATGCTGAAGCCATTTCTGAAGTTGAAGGATACTGGGAGCAAGCTGATCTTGTCATTTTGGATAGACAACTTCCTGATGGAGACTCTGTCGACCACTTGCTTGGTTGGAAAAAGATAAAAGATGTCCCAGTGATTCTTTTAACAGCATTAGTGACTGTCAAAGATAAAGTGGCTGGTCTGGATTCAGGAGCAAATGATTATTTAACGAAACCATTTGCTGAAGCAGAATTGTTTGCAAGAATAAGAGCACAGCTAAGATCCCCTGATTCTGAAGAGCAAGACTCCACAAAAGTGTTTGCTCAAAATTTAGTGATAGATAAAGCTACTCGTGAAGTCTTCTTTAATGAACAAGCAATTACTTTAACGAGAACTGAGTTTGATTTACTTCTGTTCTTAGCTAGTAACCTCGGTAGAGTATTTACAAGAGATGAATTGCTTGACCATGTTTGGGGATATAATCACTTCCCAACGACAAGAACAGTAGATACACACGTTTTACAATTAAGACAAAAATTACCAGGGTTAGAGATTGAAACTTTGCGTGGTGTTGGCTACAAGATGAAAATCTAATGAGAATTCCAGCTCTATCAATTATCTTACTTACTAGCTTGTGCAATTCTGCGCAAGCTTCGGATTGGTTTGATAATAATGATACGCTTACTCAAGTGCACAAGCATCTATTGGATGACGATCTTCCAGGGATGTTTGAGTCACTTGTTGAAGTTTGGCAAAACAATCCTAAACAAGTGAAAGAAGATCATCTAAATGAACTTTTCACTCAAGCGCTAGACCGAGATTGTGGAAAAAGCCTTTCTAAACCTGTATTACCAAGCTGGATAGGCTCACTTGCCGTTAAACGGCTTGCAATTCAAAGCCCTGGTAGAGACAGTTTCCGTTTGGTCGTTGACGCGGAAGTTGAAAGCATTATTGAAAACATCGAGCTAAGTAAATGGGTTGATAAACCCATTTCAAGTGACAGTTTATTCTATAAACAAAGTTCTAAAGAATCTTCGCCAGCAAACCATAGCTATAGAAAACGATACAACTTAAATTCACCCCTGGATTCAGGGTTATACCGGCTAACCGTAACCTCCCAAAATAAGAAAACTTGGAGCTCTTGGATAATCCTTGGAGAAGTGAGGTTGAAACAACAGGTTCGTTGGGCATCTAAAGACACATGGCTAATTGACAAAAAAGAATTACTAAACCCTTACTGCCCATTACCACGCTTAGATGTTGGCCTCTTCGATTATATCAATGGTCAATATGAAGAAGTTTGGGGGAAAAGCTACGAATCTGATTACCCAACAACATTAGAGGGCGGAAACATTTCTAATGACAGATATGTTTTGGCTGTCTCAATGGTTCATTCCCGTTGGCAAGGTGATATTGCTATTGAACAAACTCAAACTATTAGTAAAACATTCGATATTTCTGGTAGTGAAGAGTTAAAGTAATTTAAAATTATGCCGTTAACAATGTTAGGGATATAACAAAGAATTATCAGCATGAATAAAACAATAAAACTACTCGCAGCATCTATTTCATTAGCTAGCCTCCCGCTAAGCGCCGCCAATTATGCTATCGAAGCAAGAGGAGATGCAATGGGGGGCGTTGGTGTTGTTTCTGCTAATTTTTTAACCGCTCCTTTCTATAATCCCGCACTAACTGCAATTTATCGTCGAAATGATGATGTAGGTATGATTACGCCTAGTTTTGGTATTTCTTATAATGACCCTGACTCACTGGTTGATGATATCGACTCTGTGTTAGGGGCGTCTTCTCCTACCGATATTACAAGCGCCTTAAATGACTTGAATGGAGATAAGTTAAAACTAGAAATTGGTGGTGTTGTTGCTTTTGCGATCCCTAATCAATTTATTGCCGCTAATGCATTTGGCAAAGCGTACACTGAGTCATTTGTCACTCCCGAAGTGTATACCGCTTCCGGAACGGCTTTAACCAATGCAGAACTTACAGCAATAAAAGCGGTATCTATCGGGGTCACAGAGGTAGGTATCTCACTTGCTAAGTATCAAACTTTTATGGGGCAACACATTTCATTTGGTATATCTCCAAAGCTTCAAAGGATTTATACATATAACTATATTGCATCTGTAAATGACTACGACTTATCAGATGTAAGAGAAAACGACTCAGCTGATACACAATTTAATATGGACGCTGGTGCTTTGTGGTTCTTTGGACCATTCAGAGTCGGTTTTGCAGCGACTAACTTGGTTAGCCGTGATATAGATACTAAATATGTAGAAAAAACACTCACTGCAACAGACACAACGACGACAACAGTGACCGCGCAACACTCATACAGCATGGGACCGGTTTATACCGTAGGTGCTGGGATTGTTTCAGATTACTTCACAATAAGTGTGGATTATGATTTAAATGAAGCAGAGAAATTTAGCTCTTTTGATGATAATGAGCAAATGATACGCATTGGTACTGAAATCGACTTAATGCGCCAACTTAAACTAAGAGGTGGTTACTACCAAAACTTAGCATACTCAGATTCTGAAGGTACGATTACAGCAGGTGTGGGAATATCTCCACTGAACTTATTCCAATTAGATATTAGCGCTAATTACACTAATGAAAATGCAATGGGTGCTTCTATCAATTTCCTTGCTAGTTACTAACTCTCCTTATATAGTTCGGCTTCTCTTATTTGGAGCCGAACATGCTAAACGACTTACCAACACTTTCTCACGCAGAACAACAAGCAGCAGTTGAAAAAATTCAGGAGTTAATGACTCAAGGGATCAGCACTGCTCAAGCAATTAAAATCGTTGCAGAAGAAATCAGAAAAGAAATGAACGAAAAAGAGTAGGGGAGCTGTTTAGCAAATTATTGCTCTAACTGGTTACCGAACACTAGTTCCGTGAAATTTCAATACTAAAGCCGACAAGTTCATCTTGTCGGCTTTTTTTATAAACATACATCTCAGAATATCCATCGACGTCGATGTCACACCAAGATACCTACATTCCTAGAGCCGCCGAAAGCTAGTGCACTATAAGTTGATAAAAACAGATTTAGCATAAAATACTAATGTAACTATCACATGTTAAAGAACCCAATCCACCCATAATAATCAAAAGAATCAGCCTGGAAACAATGATTTAGTGCAGAATAATATACCGCTCAGGGTGTAACCCTCAGCGCGTGTGTAATAAAATTACAAGAAGATCGGTAACCCCGACATGGAGTCAAATAAATTGACACTTAATTTTATGTCGAAAGTTCTGTGATTTTTTAGATGGAAAGATTGATAGGAGCTCTTGTTTTGAGTGAGAATCTTTCTCTTCTCATGGCTTGAATTGGCAAAAGTAATTAAGTGTTTAGATTAGTCACCCCGTAACTTTCTATGTTGGTAATACTCTAAAATAGATATGGGGAGCGTTTAAATGGAGATGTTTTATATAGACTTATAGAGCATGTACTTCATTTCTATAGATCTAAATTGAACAGAAGGGTTTACACATTTCTAATGTGTGATTTATTTCCTTATATTATTGCGGTCACCGCGTTAGACAGCCAGTTTTTATTCTACTAGTTTATAAGTAACATAAACTTTAAATGGAAGTTGGTATGCGTCGTTTTCTTTGTTTTCCTCGTCCATTATTTATTGTAATCGTTTTGAATTATCTACTATCCCTGCCTGTTCTATCAGACGATTTGCAAAACCTTTCATTTTTCACTGAAAATTATCCGCCTGCTAACTTTGAAGATAACGGTAAAATTTCAGGTTACGCGGTAGAAATATTAGTAGCAGCTGGTGAAGCTGTTGGTGAGGAGATTGACGTTTCAAAAATCTCTATCTTACCTTGGCCTCGTTCATATCGAAATTCGCTTAACCTCGATGATGCAGTTTTGTTTTCAACGACACGTACTGAACACCGTGAAAATCTATTTCACTGGGTTGGACCTATAACTAAAATAAAAGTTGTCATTCTTGCTAGAAAGCACGACAAGATTCTTATCAACGATCCTATGGACATAAGTAAATACAAAATTGGAGTGATACGTGACGATATTGGTGAGCAATCATTGTTACAAATTGGTATCCCAAGTTTTTCTATGCAGGAAGCCACTTCAGTTACAACCCTCGCAGAGCAGCTTGTGAAAGGTCGTATCGACTTACTCGCATACGATGAGAAAGCAGCGTATTGGTGGGCAACACAAGCTGGAATAGAGTCAGATGTTTTTGAACCAGTATACGTCTTAACTGAAGGCAAATTGTATTACGCGTTTAACAAGAACATAGACCTAGAAATAGTAGAAAAATTTCAAAAAGGTCTCGATATAATCAAGTCTCAAAAGAATGCTCAAGGCATTAGTCTTGACCAAGAGATCATTAATAAGTACCGTTAATCGGAATAGCAACAAGTCCTAGTACTTTGATTTCTCATTTAATTTCTTAGCCAGTATCTTGTTGTTAAACCATACTTTAGTGCGTATTATCTATCTTATGTTAAATAACAAGCGTGGTCAGGGGCTTGATTTCCATATCCTCTCCGTTTTGCTCGTGTTCATTTCTCAATCCTCGTTCTCCCACATTAAAATGTCCTGCGCAATTTGGACTTATTGGTGCGCAAAAAAGCGCTAGCGATAATGCCTAATTACAGCAAATCAACTAGCGCCAGACTCAATTCATTTTGTCTTACAGGATTAGGACCCAATCAGATTAATTACCAATCATTTCGTAATAGCCATCCAAGATGCTTGCAGGCTCTCCGTAAGGCAACCAATATAAAACATCAATGTAAGGGAAGTAACTGTATCCTGTCAAAACATCCACCACGAACATCTTCGCAAGAAAAACTTGGAATGGGATGATTGCAATGTTCACGAAAGTGTCATCAAAGTCAGATTTGAACTCATGCCCTGCGTATTTTTCGCAGATCTTAAAAATTGGTGCAAGCAAGTAAAGAAATACAACAAATGATGCAAGCGCTGCTCCAAGCACGAATTCTACATTCATGCCTAAGTTAGCATATAGATACACACCAAACAGGTATGCGTTAATAAAGCTAGGGCAGATAAGCATGTGGCATGGAACGTTAGCCCATCTTGCAGGCCATGCGGCAAAGATATTAAGCGGGTTAGAGCCTCTCATTGCATTATCATGCCAAGATACGATAATAACGCAAATTAAGAACAGGCTGTAATACACAGTTTCATTCGAACCAACAATGGTCTGCATGACTCCCTCGGCACAGAACCAAGCCAAAATCTGCATGATAAAGCTATACCATCCCGTGATTTTAAAGTATCTATTTCGGTACTTAAGTTGTTTTCGGTAGGCATCCCCTGCTTTCTTTCTTTCTTCTTTCATTGGTTTTATCTGTTCTTCGACTCTTTTGTAGAGTTCTTTATTTATGCCCTTGCTATCTCTTTCAATTTTATTGTCGGTTGTCATAATACCCTAGCCTGACTGAAACATATGTATCTTTACCACCCTCGTTCTTCCTTGTAATCGAACGCTTAGGTTTAAGTTCAATATTAAACATAATACCATCCAAAGACACTAGACATACAGTGTCATATCAATATGTTAGGTAAAAAGTTAGTCATTGGGTAAAACTGAGCAAGGATACTGAAGATCTGAGCTTGGCAGAGATTGAAGTGATGCTGTAGCTGTTTATATTTGCAACAATTTATAGTTACTAATTTTTGTTCTGCAACGGCTCACAAGCCCCAAATTCTATTTGTAAGAAAAAGGTTCATGAACCTAGAAACTGAAGTTGAGCGAAATTTGAGCGGAGAATTGACAGTTCATGAAGTAAATCGAGATTCATGAGTTGGAAAAGTTTTGGCTTGAACAATAAAACATATAGGCAACAATTGCTTAACGCTATTTTTGGTGCATCTTCATTCATGAACACCGTTGAAACCCAGAATTGTTAAATTGATTTGGTTTTAATATAGGGAGCTATTCTCTACCTGCTCCCTATTACTCTATTTCTGTTATGTATAAGCTCAATATCACGCTATTTAACAGTAATGCCTATTTACCATAAAATACCTAATATCTATCAATAATAATCTTCGATTTTATCTCTAGTATTAGAACAGAAATTTAACCACCAGAAAATTTTACTTTAAAGCCTTTCTTCTCTAAGTGAGCTTTAATTTTATCTCTAGCGTCACCTTGTATTTCGATGTTCCCATCTTTAACTGAGCCTCCACAGCCACATACCTTTTTAAGTTCAGCAGCCATAAGTTTAAGTGGAGCATCATCTAGGTCAAGACCTGTTACAACAGAAACGCCTTTGCCTTTGCGGCCTTTAGTTTCTTTTTGGATTCTTACAATACCATCACCTTTAGGTCGCTCAACCTTTTGTTCTTCAGGTGTAATACGACCAACATCGGTGGAATATACTAAGCTCATAATTTTACTTCTTTTGTTGCTGTGCTTTTTGTTTAGCGACTAAATAGGCTTCAATATGCCTTTGAATTGCAGGTTTAGCGCCCTTGATCAGTTTACCATTAAACATACAATACCAGGCATTTGGATCACCGGTATCATTTTTGATTTGGTACCCATTAAAGGTTTCGGCTTGGTTAGCCCCTGGTCTTTCTTTATTTAGAGCTGAGAATTCTTTAGGTTCAATAATTGATGCTGTGTCTAGCCACCAATCAATGCTCTTTTTTACAGCGGTCAAATTACCTTGAATGACGCGCGTTTTAAGCTTTGCTTGCCATACTGTATTCTTTGCATCTGTTGAAAGCAGATGTACTCCACGATAAATAGAATTAGCCATATTTATGAATCATCTTTTAGGTTTCACTGCATTAATCATAATTGCACTTCTGTTGATATCAAGCATAATATGTCAAAAATATTAATTTAAAGGCTTTAAATTGCGAAAAAAAATACCAGTATTTACAGACGCTTCCGAAATTAAAACAATTGTCCAATTACTGGAGACGCAACCTACAATAGATCTGATAGATTCCATTACAAATCATGAATATTCCAAAAACTCGATACTTGGAATCTATTCTGATTGGAATCACTACATAACCTTTTGTCAATCTCACCATATCAAGGCACTGCCAGCTTCGGTTACTGCAATCCGACGCTTCCTTGAAGTAGAATCACAAAGAAGAAAATTTGCATCCCTAAAACGTTACACTGCAACATTGAGTATGTTGCATACCATATTAGGCTTTGCCAACCCAATACCACACCGGCAAGTTCGGTTCACTATATTAAGTCTACAAGCAAAAATGGCTGGTGACGCAAAACAAACAGTAGCATTCACCCATGAACATTTAATTCAGTTAAAAACTTTGTTATCAAAATCTGATGTACTTTATCAAGTAAGAAATTTAGCGTTGTACAATGTTATGTTTGAATGCGCGCTTAAACGCTCAGAACTTAAAGCCCTTAAGTATTCAGACTTACAGTTCGAAGGTGAAAATTCGATAAAGATAACTGTTAGTGGTAACACTTATCAATTATCTGATGAGGCGTCACTCTTCTTGAAGCGATGGTTAATGGCTTCTAATACTGTTGATGAAGTTCCCTTATTTCGCTCTATTGACCGTCATGGAAATGTTAGTGAAAATTACCTTGATGACTCTTCAATATTCAGAATACTAAAAAAAGCTGGTGATTTATTACACTTACCAAAAGATTACTCATTTTCGGGTCATTCTATAAGAGTTGGTGCTGCTCAAGAACTATCAAATCAAGGTATGAACATACGAGATATTCAGGATTTCGGTCGCTGGTTAAGCCCAGCAATGCCATTGCAATATATCGGAGCAAAAGGCATTGCTGATAAAGAAATGCTGAAGTTTAAATCATTGACACCCTGGTACTAATACATCAATAACCTTCGTAAATTACAAAGGCATTTGACAAAAGCATTAAATTTTTAAGAATTAGCTAAGCTCGTTCTTACACAATTTTCTAAGAATTTAGAAAATTGATGCCCATTATGTTCTACCATCTTGGGAAACATTGAAATTGGGGTCATTCCAGGGAAGGTATTAACTTCGTTCAGATAAATCTCATTATCTTCTGTTAAGAAAAAGTCTATACGTGAGAGATGTCTCAGCTTCATTTGCTTAAAGACTTTCCTTGCACTGCTTTCAATAAGTGATAGTTGTTCTTCAGATAGCTCATCTGCTTCAATTTTAGTTGTTGAATGGCTATCAGAACTGTATTTCTCTTCATACGAATAAAATGCACCATTGGGCGCAATTACTTCACCAGGTTTACTTAGATACAACTCGCCATCAAATTCATAAGCTGCAACTTCAAGCTCACGTGGAATAACTGCTTTTTCGATAAGAACTTGTTCAGAATAACCAAAAGCTTGATCTATAGATGAGTCTAAACTTTCAATGTCAGTCACTTGATAGCAGCCAATTGAAGATCCTTGGCGTGCGGCTTTAACAAAAACTTTCTTCCATTCTTTGAACGCTTTGGACGCATTGTCATGCGATTCTTTATCATTTTCAGAAAGGAATAAATATGGCGTATTGGGAATGCCGATAGCGTCATACCATAGTTTCGATGTAATTTTGTTAAAACTGTTGTTACTTGCTTCAGAACCACAACCTAGATAAGGAATTTTTGCTAATTCAAACAGAGATTGTATGTCACCCGTTTCACCTGGAAACCCATGAATGCAAGGAACAATGAAATCGATACTTTGTTTACTGACAGCGCTACATAACGATTGATCATTGATATCTAAATATACGACTTCACCCGTTTCTAAACACCAGCCTTCAGGTTTTATTTCTACTTTTATGACTTCAAAGTCCTGAACCGAATTTAGCTGTTCAAACAGATATTTAGCTGACACAAGAGAGACTTCATGTTCAGAAGAGCCTCCACCACATAGTAAGAGGATTTTAGTTTTGTTCATGGGGGAATTCGTTCCTTGAAACTAGGAGTGCATTTTGATCATGATAAACAATTGAAAACATAGGTACAGTGTTTTGCAAACTAATTTACACTTACGATAAACAAGTGATTAAGTATTCATCAAAAAAGGAGCCGAAGCTCCTTTTCATATTATCATTTAGTGCTAATTCAGTTTATTAAGTGTTGGATAATCTGAATTTTTTATATCGTCGATACTTTTAACGAAAGGTTTTAAATTTTGGAAACTTTGAGGCAATGTAGAAATGGCTTTTTTAGCATCAAGCTTTGTTGCGTAGTCACCGTATAAAACACTGAACCACTTAGTTCCATTCACTACTTTATAGTTTTCCCAAATTGGTTGAGATGTTTGAGGCAGCATATTGACGAAAGTATCCACCTTGGCTTGGCTACCAACGGCTACAACTTGAACCGTGTAACCAAAACGTTGGTTCATCTTAACTTGCTTTTTCGTTGGAGGGACAATTTTTGCAGATGGTGATTCAGGGCTTAGTTTCACCACTTTCTTATCTTCAGCAGGAGAAAGTCTTACTACATTTACTTCTACGCTCTCTTCAGTAACACCCGCACCCATTTCATTAGACTTGGACACGACAGGTGCTTGCATTGTCGCTGTCTTATATTCTTCTTTATAACTTTCAGAAGTTACATCTGTTATGTAATTCTCAGATGCACATGCAGCCAAGAGCAGTGGCAAAATCGCAATTGCAAATTTTTTCATGGAATGCTCAACGTCCTTAATAATAAATTACTATAAATCATGCCCATAGCACGGGATGGAATCAAGTTAACTTTATCATTATACACCATTACTGGGTGACCTATTTCACAAACTTTATTATGTATGTACGCTCTATCATCAATTTGTCGAAATCTTTATCACTTCGTACATTGTATATACGCTACGATACTTAATCATATTTCTTTGAAATTATTACGGTTAGGGAATGCTTATGAACCATTTAGACTCTTTACTAAAACCGCGTTCAATTGCCGTAATCGGCGCTTCTCAAAAAGCAAACAGAGCTGGATTTATTGTCATGAATAATCTGCTCCATGGTGACTTTGCAGGCGCAATAATGCCTGTTACCCCAAGGTATGAATCTGTTGCAGGTGTTCTGGCTTATAAAAGCATATCCTCTCTTCCCATTATTCCAGAACTCGCAGTGGTGTGTACCAATGCGTCACGTAATGTTCAGATCTTCAAAGAATTAGCAGAAAAAGGCATCTCGGCTGCGATTGTACTTTCATCAGAAATGTACAAGGAAGGTGATAACGGTGAATCTCTTGATGAACAATGCCTTAGTATCGCTAAGAAGCATAATATAAGGATTCTTGGGCCAAATAGCTTAGGTATAATTTTACCTTGGTTGAACTTAAATGCGTCGTTTTCACCAATTAGTGCCCTTCCAGGTAAAATAGCTTTTGTTTCTCAGTCTGCGGCTGTTTGTACAACGGTTCTTGACTGGGCTAATGATAAAGAAATTGGGTTTTCTGCCTTTATTTCAATTGGTAATAGCAGCGATATTGGCTTTTCTGAGTTGCTTGATTACTTGAGTACCGATTCCCATACTGAAGCTATTCTGCTTTACGTAGATACCATAAAAGATGCAAGGCGTTTTATCTCTGCTGCTAGAGCTGCCTCTCGAAATCGTAGAATATTGGTATTAAAAGGTGGAAAAACACCACGAGGGAGAGCGGCAGCAAAGGCTCACACTGGTGGTACGGATACACTTGATATCATTTATGATTCAGCAATACGCCGAAGTGGCATGTTGCGTGTAAACAACATGCATGAACTATTTGCAGCAGTTGAGACATTAACGCATTCAGTACCACTAAGAGGTGAAAGGCTCGCAATTGTTACTAATGGCGGTGGCCCCGCTATTATGGCAGTAGACACGCTTTTCGAGCGTGGCGGTAAACTTGCAGATCTTTCCGATAGCACATTTCAAAAACTTAATGGATTCCTGCCAGACAGTTGGTCTCATAACAATCCTATCGATATTGTCGGTGATGCCAGTCAAAAACGATATATAGATACTATCAATGCGCTTTTAGATGGTGACGAAGCCGATGCAATACTCATTATGCATAGTCCATCCGCCATCGCTCACTCAACAGAAACAGCACAGAAGATTATTGAAGCTATCAGGGCTCATCCTAGACATAAGCGATTTAATATATTAACCAACTGGTCTGGTGAATTGACTGCAAAACCTGCGAGGAAATTATTCACTGAAGCTGGTATCCCTACCTACAGAACACCAGAAAGTTCAGTTGTCGCCTTCATGCACTTAGTGGAGTACAGGCGAAACCAAAGACAGTTAATGGAAACACCGACTACAGCTGAAAAAGTGCACATAGAAGATTTAGAAGATGCTAAATTATGGATAAAACAACGACTACTGGATATAAATACAGTCCATCTTGATACTCATCAAAATAGTCATTTGTTCAAAAGTTTTGACCTTGATGTTTTGCCTACATGGATAGCTTCTGATCCAAGTGAAGCCGTACATATTGCGGAAAACATCGGTTACCCTGTAGCGGTTAAGTTACGCTCTCCCGATATTGCGCATAAGTCAGATGTTCAAGGTGTAATGCTGAATTTGCGTAATAGCCAGGAAGTGGCTAATGCATCGCAAGCTATATTAGATCGCTCTCAACTTTCATACCCGACCGCAAATATTCATGGTTTGCTTATTCAAGGAATGGCTAAGTTAGCGGGTGGACAAGAACTAAGAATAAAAGTCACTACAGACGCAACTTTTGGCCCTATTATTTTACTTGGTCAAGGAGGCTCTGAATGGGATGAGTCTATCGATGCCGCCGCTGCGTTTCCTCCTTTAAATATGACGCTAGCTCGTTACTTGATTATACGGGCAATCAAAAGTGGAAAAATTCGATTACAGAAACTTCCTCATCCAATTGATATTAAAGGCTTGTCTGAACTTCTTGTACGAATATCGCAGATGGTTGTAGATTGTCCTGAAATTAGTGAGCTGGATATTCATCCACTACTCGCTAATGGTGACAAATTTACTATTCTTGATGCCGATATCACACTCACCCAATACGCTGGTGACGCGCAAGAAAGGTTAGCGATTCGACCTTACCCTGTAGAACTCGAAGAAGTCATCACACTTAAAGACGGTTCTGAGATTCTATTACGCCCTATTCTTCCTGAAGATGAACCCTTACACGCCGACTTTATTAATAAGGTATCAAAAGAAGATTTATACAAACGCTTCTTTAGTGATATCGGAGAACTTAACCACGAAGCTTTAGCGAATTTAACGCAAATAGATTTTGATAGAGAAATCGCATTTGTTGTATTGAAGGAAATCGATAATGAACACGTTATTATTGGGGTTTCTAGAGCGTTAATTAACCATGATAATACCGACGCTGAATTTGCTATTTTGATCCGCTCCGATCTAAAAGGTATTGGCTTAGGTCGTATTCTTATGACGAAAGTTATTGATTACTGCCGTTCCAAAAACACTGTACAGATGTCTGGAATGACAATGCCGTCGAATAGAGGCATGCTCACTCTAGCTCAAAAGTTAGGGTTCGAGCTAGAAGTTAGCTTTGAAGATGGTACCGCCGACATGGTGCTTAAATTAAACGAGTGACCATGTTTTTTTGATGTGTTGAATGCACCATGATTTTGCATCTCCAATTTTATTGCGACGCCATGCTAGAACAATATCGATTCCGTGCGGTTCAGTTCCTGCGATTTGTTTTAATTGCCCGGACTCAATCAATGGCTTTGCAATCACTATTGGTAATGTTCCAATGCCTAGTCCAGCACTCAGCGCTTCAACTTTTGATTTGATACTCGTGACCGTTAGTCTGGGTTGTTTTTCCAAAATATTCACACTTAATGCGGGTTGTTCTCTTGCTGTATCGGCAATAGCAATAACCCTGTAACTTTCCCTTGCTGCTTGATCGAAATCACCAGACCTGTTGTGAACATAATGATCACTAGCTGCCACCCACACTAGTTCAATATAGCCAATTTTGTCACTTTTAACATCATTAGGCAGAGTTTCAGGTTTCGGGCAAACAAGAAGGTCGGCTCTGCCCTCTGCGAGTGATTCCCAGCAGCCAGCGAGTATTTCTTCCTGTAAACGTACTCGTGTTTTACTTACTTTCCCCAACTCATCGACTAGAGAGAAAAAGTTATCAATTGGGATGAGTCCATCAAAAGCAATGGTAATATCCAGCTCCCAGCCATTAGCTAATACAGTCGCGTCGTTCACCAATTGCTGAGTTGCACTCAAAATCACTCTACCCTGCTCTAAAATAAGAACCCCAGCCTCAGTAAAATTTGCTTTATGCCCAGAGCGATCAAAGATCATGATGTCTAAATCTTGCTCTAATTTTTGAATCTGATAGCTCAATGAAGAAGGTGCGCGATCAAGTTCATTAGCAGCGGCTGCGAAGCTGCCTCTCCGATCTATAGCGTCTAGAATATGTAAGGCTTCTAATGTAATAGGACTCTGCATTATTTCTCCAGTACGATATATCGTGATTTACATCACATTAACAGTAAATGTAGATAAAAATCTAATCCTTGATTTTATCTTAAAAAACAATGAATTAACAAAATTTAATCATTGTTAACTGTGTAAGCTATTAGTAAACTTAAATGCAAACAATAGTAATTATCATTTAGATCCAATACTATTCGACCAGCTCAAAATAATAGACTATGGAACTAAGGTAATTATTAGATGTATAAGCACTCCCTACTCTCAGCCTCAATTGTAATAGCTCTTACAACAACTTCAGTACAAGCTGAAGATTATGCCCTATTTGATGAAGTAGTAGTATCTTCAACACGAACTAATCAGACGATCCAAAATACTGCCGCATCTGTAACAGTGATCAATGAACAAGCCATTCAGGAAAGCATGGCAAAAGATGTCAACGAAGTATTTGAATACACACCTGGCGTGACAATGAACTCAAGCTCACGTCAAGGTGCACAAACTATCAACATTCGAGGAATGGAAGGTAAACGTGTAAAAATACTGGTTGATGGTTCTGCGCAGCCAGGCTCATTCGATGGCGGTCCATATAGCTTCATTAATTCAAGCGGCATCACAATTGACCCTGATATGCTTAAAAGTGTAGAGATTATCAAAGGTGCTGCATCAAGTTTACATGGTAGTGACGCTATTGGTGGTGTTGTTGCATTTGAAACAAAAGATCCAGCCGACTTTCTTAAAGGTGGTAAAGACGTAGGCGGTCAAGTCAAACTCTCCTACTCTTCTGAAGATAAATCATTTAGCGAACATGTCGCTCTAGCAAACCGATTTGGAGAGCTTGAAACTCTGATAGCTTATACACGCCGAGACGGTGAAGAGACGCAAAATTTCAGAAACCCTAGTGACCTAGAAAACTATGGCTTAGAAGGACAAGAGACTTCTGCTGATAATTTGTTAGTAAAACTACAATACCAATTAAATGATGATCATCGAATTGAGTTTTTAGCTGAACTGATTAAAGATACATCAGATTCTGATATTCACCACTCTAGTTACACAACTTACACAGGTGAAGACGATACAGAACAGAATCGATTCGCTATTAAACACATTTGGTTTGCCGACGCTGCAATTGCCGATACGATTACGAGCAAAGTGTCTTACATCAGTAAAGAAGAAAATGGTGTAACTAATCGATTCAAGCCTGCAGGTCCAGGTATGCCACCTTGGGTTCCTGCAAATAACGATAATATGCAAACCAAAAACTATATCTATACTGAAGACAAACTTGAAATTGAAAGTCAGTTAGATAAAGAAATTGATAACCACTACCTTGTGTATGGTGTGACATACACCAAGAGTGATATCAGCAATACAAATATGGAATACAACTCTGACCCAGCTACAGATGATAAATTGTATGTCTATACTCCAGATGCTAAAGAACAAAAGTTTGGCTTATTTTTACAAGACGAAATCACTTTAAACAATGATAAATTGGTACTAACACCGGGTATTCGCTTCGATCATTTTGAAACCGATCCTGGTAATAATACTGGTGATGAGTTAACTAAGTTTTCAGACTCAGCGGTAACTGGTCGTTTGGGTTCTACTTATAAAGTAACTGAAACTGGTACTGTATTTGGTCAAATCAGCCAAGGATTCCGTGCACCATCTTTTGATGAACTGTATTACACCTATGATAATCCTGCACATGGTTATGTAAACGACCCAAATCCAGACCTTAAGTCTGAAAAGAGTATTTCTTTCGAGCTAGGTTACAGACACAACACTAGCGCCTCATCGACAGAAGTCGCAGCTTACTACAGTGATTATGATGACTTCATCGAAACGGTAGTGACCAAGAAAGTAGGCGGAACAACCCATTACTCAAATGTGAACTTAGATTCTGCCACTATCAAAGGTATTGAGTTCTCAAATAAACTAATGTGGGACGAATTAGTTGGTGCTCCTGAAGGAATCTCAACGCATTTTGTTGCAGCATATACTGAAGGTGAAGATGGAAATGGCTATGCATTAAATAGTGTAAACCCATTAAATGCTGTTCTTGGTTTAAACTTTGATGCGCCTAGCTCAAAATGGGGTACAAGCTTTAAGATCAATTACACCGCAAGTAAGTCAGGCTCAGACATCAACAATGATGATGATAATGGTGGTAACACAGGTCAAGTGGAACTTCCAAGCGCAACTGTTCTTGATTGGACTGCGTATTACAAACCAGTTGCTAACTTAACCATTCGTGGCGGTATTTTTAACCTAACGGATAAAGAATACTACCGTTGGAATGATATCCGTGGTGATGATGCACTTTACAAAGAAAACACACAAGCTGAGCGTAACTACGGTATCTCAGCTAACTATCAGTTCTAAGTTTTCTTAGGTAATTAACGTAAAAAAGCCAGCGTAAACGCTGGCTTTTATTTATTTCACTAAAAAATGTATCAAAAAGGTATAAAAGTGAAATTATTTGTCTGCCATTTCTTTCTTAACCATCACTGCAGAAGCGACGATGAAAGCAATAATAAGACCAAGTTCCATTACAAACTCCGTAAAAAAGTAACATTTCGTAAATATATCGTGCGGATAATAACATATTGAACGATTAATGATACTTTTTAACCGCTACTTTATGTTTTTTACGACTTAGATCAATTATGGCTGCCCAAGCTACCTTTTGACAACTTTCATAATTACAATCATGAGCTATAGACTTATACAATTCACAGTATTAACTCTGTGAAAATTATAAAAAACTACGTTTATTCCAAGATAAAATCAGTTCAGGTTATGTGTAAAGATTCGGCTATATAATAAAGCTAACGTTTAAGATAAATACCAATAACCATTTGATTTACTGAGAATAAACAAAGCACCCCTTCCCTTTACTCTTTGCCTGATACATAGCCTGATCTGCAGCTTTGAGTATTAGATCGAGATCTCTTTCGTCATCTTCAACTAAGTTAATACCAATACTTGCCCCTACTTTTAATGAGCGACCTTTATACATAACCTCTTCTGTGATTAATATTAATAATCGTTCAGCCAGTGCCGACATCATTTCTTTGTTTGTAGATTTAATGATTAAAACAAATTCATCGCCAGATAAACGAGCAACTAGATCCCCAGATCTCACTTGAGATAACAATCGACTGGCAACTTGTCTTAGCATTTCATCTCCAGCATCGTGTCCATAAGTATCATTTACTTCCTTAAACCCATCTAAATCTAGATAAAGTACCGCGAAATGATTATCTGAATATTGGCTTGAAGAAACGACTTCATCTAGCGTTTTATACAGGTGAGAACGATTTGCAAGCCCTGTAAGTGCATCATGGTGGGCGAGATGCTCAAGTCGCTCCATCTCTTTCACATTTGATAGGTCAGATAAGGTCAGCACCATATCAAACTCACCACGTTGTTGATTGGAAACAATTCGGTTAATTTTGACAAACATAGGTACTAAATTACCTGAACTATGTTTTTCCCAAACCTCTCCCTGCCACTGTCCATAATTTTCTAATGATTCTATAATCGTTGGCATCAAAGAAGTGAACTGTTGCCAAGGAAGAACTTCAAAAGGTGATTTTCCTAAAAGCACACTTGCTTCGTAACCAAGTAAAGTGGTTACAGCAGGGTTTACCATTGTAATTTCATTCGAAGCATTCAAAACAACTAATCCATCCTGGCTATTTTCAAAGACTCCAGCTGCAAGTTTCTGCCTATTCATTGCAGATTCGATCTCTGTAACATCTTGAATGGCAAATAACGTTTGGCCTTGTTTAGAAAGCTCACGACTACTGACCTGCAAAAGTTGTTTACTGCTAAATACATCGATTGATTCAATGAGTTGATCGTTTAAAACAAGGTTTGAATCAATTGCCGATTGAAGTAAATCAGATTGTTTCGTTACTATCAGTTCTTTAATGGTTAAGCCTTCTAGATACGCTGAAGTACATCGAAATATTTCCATTGTCGCGGCATTCGAGTGAATTATCTCACCATCTTCGTTTACGACGATAAGGGAGTGTTGAACGGTCTCAATCACTTCATTCGCGAATGACTTCTCTTGTTCAAGCTTATCTAATGTAAAGTTGACTTGTTTCTCCCGCTGACCAAGACGCTCTAACATGGTATTAAAGGCATGAACTAAGTCACCAATTTCATCATTGCTATTTAAAGTGATTTTTTTAGTACGTTCACGCCTCTCAACAAAGGCTTGCATACCTTCATTTAAGTTGAATAAAGGTTCAATGATAAAGCGTTGAATAATCTTATATAGGATAGTTCCAAGGACCAGAAGTAAGATTAAATAAATACCAGCAGTCTTTAATGTTATAAGAAATATATTTTCAAAACTTTGCTTTGAGATGGTGACTCGTAGATGTGCAATGACTTCTTGCTCTAAAACAACAGGAACTAATAAAAAGATATATTGCTCTGAGATAGAGAACTGTTTTTGCCTTATCTCAATACGCTGTTGTTCATTCGGTACTGGTGGGATTCGGTCTTGCTGCTGGTACATAGCAAACAGTTGTGGTTCTGTATCAAACAACTTCACACGTACAATGTCTCTATCAGCACTAAAAGCAGACAGAATTTCGTTGGCTGATTCTTTATCATCAAAGAGGATTGCAGCTTGAAGATTAAAGGCGACGCCTTTCGCTAAAACCTTTACACGCTGTACTAAATTGTCTCTTTCCCGCTCGTAAGTGACAGTGTAACTGACCCATTGAATCGTGATAAAAGTAGCACTGATAAATAAAATTATCGGTAAAAAAAGTTTATTTTTTATCGACAGGTTTTTCATGGATGACAACATCATTTGCCCTCCATAGTTGCGATGCGCAATAAGTTTGAACCAATAGTATAATCATCTAATTGAACGTTATCTAAATTTATCTTTGGTTTGATCTGACTGTTCACAGTTTGTAGCTCAATAACGCCTCCTTGCTTCGTGAAGTTCTTCTGGTCACTAATTGTCACATTCGATGGTGTGGTATATTTTTTTCGATCAAATGTGGAGATATACCCTGTGACATATGTGACGTTGCACTCTTCATTCATCTTTGATGTAACTGTTATTGGCAGTTCACGGATTACTTTACCTTCAGTGATTGTACTAAGAACCCGCTTAACTTTGTCATCGCCAATGATGCAAAAATTAAGAGATTTCATTTCTGATTCGTTCGTCCAACGTATAAAGCTAGCCATTCGAAATACATATACTGCCTTAACTTGATATGGCTTAAAACTAGCCGCGTACGCCTTTAAGGAACAAATATGTGTTATCACCAATAATATTAATGTAAAAACAACTCTCTTAAAATYCATGAGACACCCTTACATATACGGATTCTTGATTCGCTTCTTTATATGTTGAGTAATCTGTTTGATAACCGCTTTTTTTACCTATATTTTCTACTACGACTTCGAATAAAGGCGCTTTATTGGATTTCTTCCAACCTAACCTTGCGTCAAATGCCAGTTCATGAGAATACGATTGCCAATCAAAAGTTTCACCAGTGTAAGAAACGTAGTGATCTGGGTAATTGACGTTCATATATTTACCAACAACATCAAACTGGAAGCCCTCATAAACATTCCACAAAACTTGAGCCGTCGCTAAATGCTCACTATCTATATCATGCGTCGATTCAGAATATTGACTTGAATCTGGGTTAGTACCCTTATGATCCCCTTCAACAGACAAATAAGAGTAGCTGAAGTAACTCTTTAAATTTTCAGTTATTTTATATGAAGCACCAATTTCAATACCATACGTTTTAGCTTCATAATCATCAGTTAATACGCCGTTGATGACATGAGGAGCTTGGTTGCCAGACTGTTGTAAACTGTGCTGGCGAACATTATCGTGAATACTATAAAAAGCAGTACTATCAACCTCTAACCGATCTCCACTCGAGAAGCGGTATCCTATTTCCGTAGTAATCACATTTTCGTTATCTAAGTCGTTATTCTGACCATAATAAGCGATGTAATCGACGTACCCTTGGTTCTCATCATAGTAATATGAGTTTTCTAAGTAGACCGAGTTTGAATCCATGTACGAAGGCGCAACGACGGCTCGGCTCACACCGCTCCATAAAGAGTGCTTTTCATCTATTTTGTACATCACCCGTAACTGGGGAGATAATTCTGTCGTAGAATTCTGCGTAAAGTGCTCAAGTTTAACCCCCATCACCGTAGACAGGCGTTCATTCCAAGCTAATTGAGACTGGATAAAAATATTAGTGATATAGTCATTAGCCGATTCGATATCATATGCTCGTCGATAGTAATCAACATTGTAAAAATCAACATCATCAATTTGGCTAGAAGAAAAATCCAGGTGCATGTAACGAATACCACCACCGAAAGTCAGTTGATGGCGGTCGGATAATTGTGTGATAAGAGTGGAATCGAAATCTACCGTAGAATAGCTGCCGGGGGCATCAAGGGCATTATCTTTATTATGCTCACCCCATAATGAATAGGACAAAACTGTTTGTGAGCTAATATCCTGATAATCGTTAAACTTGGCATAAAACGAATGGCTGTCATTATCAAAGTCTTTCGATGAATAATCGTACCAACCTTGATCATCATAATAATAGGTATATAAGCTTGTTCGGTAAGCGCTTTTCTCTCCCCCAAACCTCAAAGACCAGTTCTTATCAGCATCAATCGGCTCAAAAACCATGCCGGCAGATTGAGCCTTCCAAATTTCATTATCTGATGAATTCGGCTGGTAAGAAGACTCTTCCTTATACTTATAAAAAGCGCGCCCATAAAGATACTCATTAAACTTTAAACCTTGCCTAACACTAAATTCGTAATTGTCATTAGCCGACGCAACCGCTGATACATAAGTACCTTGAGTAGCTTCTGAGGATTTAGTGATGATGTTCACTACGCCATTTGCAGCATTCCCCCCCCAAATAGTGCCACCTGGTCCTTTAAGTATCTCTATTCTTTCAATATCAGCCAGAATATAGTCAACATCAGTCCAATATGTACCACCATATACAGGGCTAAATAGGCTTCGACCATCTATCATCACGAGTATTTTATTGTACAAACCATCGTGGAAACCACGAGTTGAAACAAACCATGATGTTTCATTAAACTTTGTTACTTTCAAACCAGGTACGAGTACCAGAGCTTCAGCAATTGTTTTTGCGCCGCTTCTTTGGATTCGTTCGTTTGATAAAACATACACAGAAGATGGAATATCCGTTAGCTTTTGCTTAACTTTAGACGCCGTCTCCATCTCGACATCTAACATTGATAACTCTTCAAGACTCATCGACATTAAATGCTCAAGTGAATTCCCCTGAGCATAGAGAGAAAATGAAGGCAATAATGCTAGAGCTGCGTATATAGATGAATGTTTCATTGTATGACCTGAGATGAAGATAGGCGTTGATCCTTCGTTTGCTGGTGACTATATACAGAAAAGCGTTCTGGTAAACCTTGAAGTTGAAAAATTTGATTTAGCTCACTGTTTAATACAGCTATTTATTAGAGTGTCTTAAATAAAGTAAATTAATGGATTGAGAACAAGTGACAACAAAGATATTACTTAATTGTGACATGGGAGAGAGTTTCGGACATTGGAAAATGGGAGATGACGAACTTGTCATGGAATGGGTAGATATGGCGAATATTGCTTGTGGCTTCCATGCGTCTGATCCTCATGTTATGTCTCGGACCATAAAACTGGCACAGCACTACAATACTCAGATTGGGGCACATCCAGGTTATCAGGATCTTATTGGGTTTGGTCGACGATCTATTTCTCATACTCCAGCTGAAATCTCTGAATTAATTTCATATCAAGTTGGCGCTTTAGAAGCATTATGTCGATTTCATGGAACGTCAATCAAATACGTGAAGCCTCATGGTGCTTTGTACAATGATATGATGGACAATTTAGAAGTTTTTGAAGCCATCGCGGATGCAGTATCTGACTTTCAAGTTCCGCTTATGATCCTCTCATCTTTAGATAATCAGCGCTATTTAGATATAGCCGACAAACATGATTTGCCTTTGTTGTTTGAAGCCTTTGCGGATAGAGCCTATACCAGTAATGGTCGACTGGCTGCTCGAACTCTATCAGGCTCTGTGTACAATCACAGTGATGATATCTATAACCAAGTGATGCAGCTGATGAATTATGGAAGTGTTACTACAATAGATGGAGAACGCCTTCATCTAGAAGCCGATACAATTTGTGTTCATGGTGATAACCCTCAATCCATTGCATTAATTAAAAAAATCAACCAAGAGTTACATTCCAACACAATGAATAAATAATACGACTCTCGATTACGTAATGTCAATTTGGTGGATGATATGATTCAACCCAGTTTTAAAATTGAGCCAATTGCTGAATGCAGTTTGTTGGTTACCTTTTCAATCAATTCAAAGACAACCGAAACAGAACAAAGAGTTGGTCATATTTCTGATGCGATTCGTTTTCACTTTTCCGACGTTATCATGAATGTCACGCCAGCCTATTACTCAATATTGGTCGACTACCTTCCTTATCGTATTTCTGAATCAGAATTCATTCTTAAATTGACTGAGGTAATTAAAAGTGCAGAACAAATAGGTTTGTCCAATACACCTTCCGAGCTAATTACCTTACCCGTTTATTACGCACATGAAACAGGTATAGATATTGAGCGGTTTGAGCAGAATGGGATTTCTTTAGATGAACTCATCAAGCTTCATACACAACCTGAATATACAGTAAGTGCTATTGGCTTTGCTCCGGGGTTTGGGTTTTTATCTGATGTTCCTGTCGAACTCACCATGCCAAGGCATAATACTCCGAGAGTATCGGTTGCAAAAGGCAGTGTCGCAATTGCCAATACCAAAACTGCTGTTTATCCAAGTGACTCGCCAGGTGGTTGGAACATTATCGGGAACTGCCCGATTCCATTATTTGAATTAGATAAATTGAATCACCTAAATAGTGAAGACAGCTTCAAAAATATTGATTCAATTTCTAAGTTGAAAATTGGGTCCCGAGTTAAATTCAAAGCGGTATCACGTGATGATTTCCTCTCTCTTGGAGGCTTGTTATAAATGTCGACTTCTTCATTAACTATCATTAAGCCGGGGCAAATGACCCTAATCCAAGATTTTGGGCGTTTTGGCACCAGCCATTTAGGACTCACCCAAGGTGGATCTGTTGATGATTATGCTTACAGCTGGGCAAATCATTTACTTTCCAACCCTGTTAATCAGTCTGTGATTGAAATTACGTTAGGACAAGTAAAGTTAAAGGTCGATGAAGATTGCGAGCTTGCCATTTGCGGCGGCGATTTAGATGCAAAGTTGGATGGTACTGCACTAATCAATTGGAGTACTTTCATTGCAAGAAAAGGGCAAATACTGTCTTTTGGTTTACCCAAGAATGGCTTAAGAGCTTATCTAGCCGTAAAAGGTGGCTTTAATATGCCATTAACTCTAGGAAGCAGCTCAACAGTCGTTCGCGAAAATATTGGAGGCGTCAATAACGGCGCGCCTTGTGAAGAAAATTTAGTATTAAGTTTCGATAGACATGTCATACCGGAGACCTATAAGTCACGGTCATTAACTTTTCGCTTTAAACCTAATTACAATTTACCCGTTACTTTAAGAGTGATTGAGGGTTATCAAAACCAGTACTTCTCTGAAGAAGCTAAGCAGGCTTTTTATAGCCAAGAGTTTACAGTTGATCAAAACTCCAATCGTATGGGATACAGGTTACAGGGAAATATCATTGAGTCACCCAAAATTGATATGCTTTCAGAAGGTATAGCCCTCGGTTCGATTCAAATACCACAAGATGGCCAACCTATTATTTTGTTAAATGACAGGCAAACCATTGGTGGGTACCCCAAATTTGGATGCATTGCACGAATAGACTTGCCAAGGCTTGCTCAAGCAAAACCGGGGCATTCTATTTCATTTGTTAAAGGTGACCGGCTAGGGCTTCAAGATGTATGGTGTCAATGGGCTAAATTCTTTGGATACTAAGTATTCCTCTAACCGTTAGGCTATCGTTGCAAAAACATTATCTATTTACTTATGGATAAAAAGTTATCGATACAAAAAACGAGCCTCTTTAGGCTCGTTTTTTAATTAGAAGTGAAGTCTACTAATAAACTCGAAAAGCTAAATGAACCGAGTTCAACGAACTTCACCAGTCACAATAGCCAAGGCTGCTGGATAGTCCCTTTCCTGAGTTAGTTGCACAGCTTTCTTTTCAACATTTGTCAGATTTAGCGACATTGTTTTAGGGTGTGCGGTTTCAATATCCGACCTGATTGGTAACTTAAACCAATGCATTGCAATTTTCTGCGCAGCTTCTAGGGTTGATGAAGCTTTAACCACCTCTAAGCGTGCGTAATTATCACCACTGAAAGATACGCCTGCGGCTCTTAAACTAGGGTCTGACCCCGGTATTTGCTGAGCGCCAAATAATGGCTTGCCGCCTACTAATGCATCTGAAAATGTTGGAATGAACTGAGACATATGAGAGATAGCTGCTTCAGTTCTTTCTTTAAGTTGTTCTTCAGTCCAACCCGATGTGATTTTCTTGAGCAAACGAGTGGGCAGCTTCGGTTGTGAAGAATCGCTCGAAGATGACACTAGCCCATCTTTAAACAAGGTAATTCCTTCTGTCATTCCATGTAACTGAAACACGCCATCAGCATATGGTGTCAGTTGAGCCATTCCTTGTGGTGTACCTCTCGGACCATGAAAGATAACTTCTGGCCATTCTTCTGCGCATTGTTCCCATTTCGTAATATAAGCCGCTTTAAACTCCACGAGCCTCTGCTGCTGAGAGCCAATAAAATCATCAACCACACCAGTTTCAAAACCACTGGCATTGATTAAGTAATCCACTTGGAAAGATCTTAGGGCTTTCTCATCATCTAAATAATTCAGCTTCCACTTACCTAGTTCACCTATCTTCAACTCGCTAGACGACTTAATGGTTGGTTCGACTTTATCGACAGAAAGTAATTGGCTATTGGTTAGCACTTTGCAATTAGGCTGTTTTTCTAAAGAAAGTTGAGCTGTAGCAGAAAGCCTAAAGACACTTAATCCATACTCTTGAACAATGACTACCGGAAACTTAAGAGTCTCAAGATTACTGTGCTTAGCGAACGGAATACACCACTCGTCGAGCGTAGTTGGGGATTCAGGTTGAGAGCGTAACGCTAAAGCCTGTAACTGCTTCTTATCGTACAGTTTAAAATAGTCGTCAGGAGATCCCAGAACACGATTGTTCTCATCTTTTTCGATAAGAGCTCTGTATGATTCTTGAATGACATTAAGGCGAGGAAGAAGATCGTCAGGATTCCCGCCATCAGAATGCGGCACGGCAATAATGGTTGGACGAATATTCAAAGAATGGGGAAACAACCGGATAGTTTCGATTGATTGCTTCAATAGAGTCAAACACTGCTCTTGTGAAATGTCCCTATATAAATTCCCACCAGCATGAAGGTGACAAATAGGAGGTCCATTTACCAAGCTTGGCCCTTTTTCCAAGATAGTGACGTTATATCCCAGCTCACTAAAATGAATAGCACTTGTTGTTCCAGCAATCCCTCCACCTACGATGGCAATCGAAGGTGGAACTTTATCCGTATTGTTGTCAGTCATCATGTTCTTTAAGGCAAAATTAACTGCCGTTATTCTACTTTCGAATTGAAATGATTTAAATCACATTTTTATCAAGGTCTTAGCTTTCGACTATAAAAACAGCATATAAAAAGTGAATTTTTTCTTGACTCATTTCCCCAACAACTCGGTTTTAAGGGCGCTAAATTGACAATAAAAGCCGGAAGTAGCGCCACATAAAGCCTGCAGTGTAAGTTGATGGAATACCCGATTAACTTATCCCTAAAGTTATCCACCGTTTTTGTGGATAACTGTTGATAAGATTATTTACATATTAACCAAAGTCTTTATTAACAGGGACTAACAGTCGTTTTATTAAACTATTAACAACACCTGCTAACGTAATAAATGTTAAAGCTGGCAAAACTACCCACAGCATAGGATGAGCATTTGGTGATAGTTCAAAACCAAAATTCATAACCCCTGCCACGCTAAGTTCTGCACCTAATGCTGCAATACCACCCGCCACTAGAGCCATTACTCCATATTCGCACCAGATAGTATTCAAAATACGCTTTTTACTCGCGCCTAAAGTTCGATATAAACGGATTTCTTGCTGACGTTGAGAAAGACTCAATCGAAGTAAGGTAAATATAAGTAATAAGCCCGCAACAACACCCAATGCAGCCAACACAGTAATCGACCATACGATTTGCTGCAGTAATTGTTGGATCTTCGAACCCATTTTACGAATATCCATTAAACTGACGGTTGGATGATTTCTTGATAAGTCGCTGAGCATTACATTATGCGTATCTTCTAATCTAAAACTCACCAACCAAGTAGATGGGATGGAGCTTAAAACATCAGGAGTAAATATAAAGTAAAAATTGGGCTTCATTTCTCGCCATTCAACTTTACGTATAGAGTTCACGTCAGCCTCAAACGTTTGACTATTAATCGTAAATGTTAACGTGTCCCCTATTTCTAACCCCAGTTCACTTGCAACTTCAGATTCTATAGAAACACCATTTTCTTGCGTCCATTGACCTTCGATTACATCGTTATATTCCGGTAACGTTTCACCCCAAGTGAAGTTCAACTCTCGACTTAAAGCGTCGGTTTGCTCAGAGTCCTTTACATATTCTTTTGCTTCCACACCATTAATATTGGCTAAACGACCACGAATGATTGGGAAAGCTTGCGAACGTTCAATGCTATTCGTATCTAAAACCTCTAAATATTCATCTTTTTCATAGTCCGCAATATTCAAAGCAAAAGCATTAGGAGCGTTTTCAGGTAGAGTTTGCTGCCAATCGGAAAGTAAGTCACTTCTTACAAGCCAAATAATAGAAAGCAACATTAGAGACAAAGCAAGCGAACCAAACTGTATGCCCGTAGCTAAAGGTGTTCGATTTATGCGACTAAGCGCCAATCTCATTGCTGTCGAGACAGGCAATTTCGAGAGCACTTTTAAAACTCCCATGCTGACAAAAGCTAAAAGCAAAAATAGAACAGCAATCCCAGCTAATACAATCCACACCAATGAATTACTACCATACATACCAAGCATCGGCAGAATTGGAACAAGTAATAGAAGGTACTTTTTCATCCCCTCTTTTGATTGGTGTCCAGACTGGATAACACTTATAGCTGACGTGTTAACTAAACCGAACAACGGAATTCCAAGAGCAGGAATACCAATAAGAATACTCGACAAGATCGCAAGTAAAGCCGGTTCAAATCCATAACTAGGTAGAGGGCTTGGCAGTAAGTCACCTAGGGGAATTCTAAGCAGTGTTTCAAGTCCAATACCAATTCCAACACCAAGAATTGCAGCAATGGCAACCAGCAAAGAAACTTGGACAGAAAGCCATTTAATAATCCACTGCTTACTCGCTCCTAAGCTTTTCAACATGGCAATGGTTTTTTTACGACTTGCTACATAGTGCTGGCATGTTAGAACTAAAGTAGTCGCCGCCATGATCACAACGATAGCAACGGTTAGAGATAAGTACTGAGTTGTACTTTCAAACATTTCATTCGTACGGCTTGCTGTATCTTGCGTGCGCCATCGATCACTCGGGGTTAATTCAATTTGCTCCTGAATATTTTTAAGCGTCGACTCATCACCATTCAAAAATAAGCTAAATCGTACACGGCTGCCTGGCTGAATCGCTCCGGTTTTCTCAATATCAGAGCTGTGAATAAGAACAGAGGGCATTTGCTGGAATGGGTTGAAACTCAGACCTGGTTCTTGTGCAATACGGCCAGAAATAGCTAAATCCGCATCGCCAATAGTGACAATGTCACCAATATTAACGTCTAATTGGGAAAATATACGTTCATCAAGCCAAAGCTCCCCTGCTTCCACTTTATTAGTTTGTTCACTGCTCGACTCCAGAAGCATCTCACCGCGCAATGGATAAGAGCTATCAACGGCTTTTACCGTTACCAGCTGCATACCATTGTCACTAAACGCCATAGTAGAAAAGCGCGTCAGTTGAGAGTTTTCGAGTTGATTAACTTGAGTGAGATCTAAAAGCTGATCTGGGATAGGGTTTGCAGACACAAATACACTATCAGCTGTTAATGCATCTTTCCCCTGCTTGACGATCACTTGTTCCATTCGCTCTGCAAGTGCAGATAATGCAAATACACATGCAATAATTAGAGTTAACGCTATTGATACCGGCCATAATTGACCATGGCGGATTTCTTCAATACTCCATGAAAACAACCGCGTGTTAAGTCCTTGAGATGAGCTCACGTTACACCTCCTCTATATTGCCTGAATGCATTTTTAAAGTTCGTTGGCAACGCTCTGCTAATTTAGGGTCATGTGTAACCAAGACTAAAGTCGTGCCGTGGTGAGCATTCAATTCAAAAAGTAACTCGACAATTTTTGCGGCGGTTTGTTGATCTAAATTCCCCGTGGGTTCATCAGCAAACAGGATCTTAGGCTTAATCATGAAGGCTCTTGCCAAAGCGACTCTTTGCTGCTCGCCACCAGAGAGTTGAGAAGGAAGGTGATCCACCCTATCTTTAAGACCAACCGATTCTAGAAGTGCAGTCGCACGTTCAATATCTTCATCTTCACCTTTCAATAGACAAGGCAAGGTAACATTCTGTAATGCAGATAAGCTCGGGATCAATAAAAAACTTTGGAAAACAAATCCAACCGATTCACTTCGGATTTTGGCTCTTGCTTCATCGTCAAGTTGTGAAAGCGGCTGACCAAGTAAGCTTATTTCACCTGAAGTTGGAATATCTAGCCCTGCAAGCAACGTCATTAATGTTGATTTACCGGCTCCGGAAGTTCCGACGATAGCAACCGTTTCTCCTTCTAGAATATCAATATTGATCTTCTCTAAGATTGTTAAATGTTCTTGATTAGTAGACACTGTCTTTGAAACAGCTTCAGCTTTAATTATGGATGTGTGCATGACTAGACTAATTTCCTTTCTATTATTTTTCTTATTTTCCGCTACGTCTCTGGCGCAGACTAATACGTTACTTATCCTAGGTGACAGCTTAAGTGCTGGCTACAATATGGATATAAAGCAAAGCTGGCCAAGCTTATTACCGGCTGCTTTACTAGAACATGATAAATCAATAAAAGTAATTAATGGCAGTATCTCTGGTGATACAACAGGAAACGGCTTAGCTCGTTTGCCTCAACTATTAAAAGAACATACACCAGACACTGTCTTAATTGAGCTAGGTGCAAATGATGGTTTAAGAGGATTCCCTCCTAAGCTAATGTCTTCAAACTTACAAAGCATCATTGAACAAGTAAAAGCTTCTGGTGCGACACCTGTCATGATGCAAATTCGAATTCCACCTAATTACGGCAAACGCTACAACCAACAATTTGAATCTGTTTTTACTTCGACTTCAGAACAACATAAAGTTCCCTTATTGTCCTTCTTTCTTGAGCACATAATTCTAAAACCAGAGTGGATGATGAATGATGGCCTGCATCCAAAACCAGAAGCTCAACCTTGGATCGCTGAATTCGTTGCATCGGAATTATATCAGTATCTTTAGTTTTTAATGGTCTAGCTCAATAAATTTTACATAGCTTTACGTTAACCTAAATGCATATCACCTATATATGTAAGGTTATTTATGCTGATAGAACCCATTATCAAAGGTGTGGTAGCAAAAACTGCTCACCCACTTGGTTGTAAACAAGCAGTAAAGCAACAAATTGACTATGTAAAAAGTGCACCGAAAATCAATAATGGACCTAAACGCGTTCTTATTATCGGTGCATCTTCAGGATTTGGACTTGCATCAAGAATTGCCCTTACATTTGGCGGTGCTCAAACTGACACTATTGGCGTGTCCTTTGAGCGTGGTCCTAATGAAAAATCTCTAGGCAGTGCTGGCTGGTACAATAATATTTACTTTAAAAAAGAAGCAGAAAAAGAACATCGTCAAGCTATTAACATTGTAGGTGATGCTTTTTCTCAAGATACTCGAGACCGAGTTATTGAAGCCATTGAGACCTATTTCGAAGGTGAAGTCGACCTAATCATCTACAGCTTAGCTGCTGGTGTGCGTCCTAAAGGTGAATCAAAAGATGAGTCAGATAAATTCTGGCGTTCAGCGATCAAACCTATCGGTGAAAGTGTAACTGGCGCAACAATTTCATTAGAAAACGACAGTTGGACTGAAACAACCATTGAGCCAGCTACCGATGAAGAAACGGAATCAACGCTAAAAGTGATGGGTGGCGAAGATTGGGAAAACTGGATTGATGAATTAATTAACGCTGAATCTATAGCTGCTGGCTGTCAAACCATTGCCTTCTCATACATGGGTCCTAAAATCACTCACCCTATTTACCTTGATGGGACTCTCGGTCGCGCTAAAATTGATTTGCACCAAACCAGTCACTCTCTAAATCTCAAACTCGCAAACTTTGATGGGCATGCTTATGCTACCGTTTGTAAAGCATTAGTGACTAAAGCCAGTGTTTTCATTCCAGCTCTTAGTCCTTACTTACTTGCTCTCTATAAAGTAATGAAAAGCCAAGGCACGCATGAAAATTGTATTCAGCAAATGCAACGGTTATTTAGTACTAAGCTCTACGGGCAAAAACTAGTACCTTTGGATGGGGAACGTTTATTGAGGATGGATGATTGGGAGTTAAACTCTGAGACTCAAGCTGAAGTTACAGAGATTCTAAACCACATGGATTCCAATAATTTTACACAACTTGGCGATTATGAAGGTTTTAAACAAGAATTTTTGCAACTGAATGGCTTTGATATACCACTAGTTGATTACTCTAAAAGATTGAATAGTGAGAGTTTTATTAACTTAACTCCCTGAGGAAAAACAAATCTCAATAGTGAGATGAAGCTCTATCTTTTAAAGCCTTGGAAAAATTGCCAAGGCTTTTTTGCGTAAGCTTACTTATACTTAGTTAAAAGTCATATTTATTGTTTTTTAAATTCGATACATACAACACAGGATGTGTTGTTCATTCAAATAAGGAACATGATTTCATATGAAGAAAGTTAATACTTTAGACTTAGAAATCCCAGACAATATGAGAGTTGGATGGCAAAACATTGTCGACCTACTGGCACAGATAACAGATGTTCCTGCGGCTTTAGTGATGAGGGTTCATCCAGAGTCGATTGAAGTGTTTTCCACCAGTAAAACCGAAGGGAATCCCTATAATGTTGGTGATTCTGAAACGTTAGGCAATGGGCTGTATTGTGAAACCGTTATCAACAGCCAACAAATCTTAACCATTCCGAATGCTCAGAAAGACCCTGAATGGGCGAATAACCCCGATATACAACTTGGTATGATTTCGTATTGTGGAATTCCATTGCTGTGGCCTAACGGTGAAAGCTTTGGCACCATTTGTATATTAGACAGTGAAGAAAATCATTATACACCCACCTATATAAAGCTCCTCGAAAGCTTTCGCGTATCAATTGAGTCCCAGTTAACGACATTATTCCAACATGCCAAACTGGTACAAATGAATAAAGAATTGAAGAGTCGTGTCCACACCCGAACAAAAGATCTTGCCAGTTTAAATTACTCTTTAAGCCAAGAAATAGATAAGCGAAAAGCTGCAGAGCAAAAGATTTATTATCAGAAAAGTCATGATTTAGGTACAGGCTTTCTTAATCGGAATACTTTTGAAGCACACCTTAACCACCAACTTCTTTCCAAAGTTCGTGCCCCCGAGCAATCATTTGCTGTGATTCATATTGGTTTTACCAACGGACGTCGCATTCAAGCGCGTTACGGTTACAAAGCATTAGATAAGGTTCTAGTTGAGTATCGTGAAAGATTAGACTGTATCAATGATATGGACGTCATTATTGGGCGACCAACTTCGGTAGACTTAGCTATTGCCTTCAGTGTTAAAGATTTACAGCATAGACTAGACGAGTTATGTAACCATTTAGTCGAAATTGGTCATTCTGAGTTTATGATCGACAGCGATAAGGTCCACCTTCATGCATTCATAGGGATTGCGACCAGTAATATTGATGATGATGCAGAGTCCATATTGCAAAAAGCCAGTGAAGCGATGATTGCATGTAAAGATTCAGGTCAAAAATTCGCGTACTACTCCCAATCTCATTCTGAAACTCAAACTCATATCAATAAGCTGGAAAGTTATCTGCTACAAGCGGTTAGAAACGACGATTTAATGTTGTATTTCCAACCAAAAGTTTGCCCTGTTACGCACAAATGGATTGGTGCAGAGGCACTGCTTAGGTGGCGTCATCCAGTCCTTGGTGATATCTCTAATGAAACCTTAATTCATATGGCTGAACAAAATGGACTAATCTTTGAAGTTGGTAGTTTTGTGCTACGAGCAGCGATAGAGAAAGCAAAAGAATGGTCGGAGTATGTTGATAACTTTAAGATGGCAGTAAATGTATCTGCGGTACAGCTTAAAAATGCACAATTTGCCGATCAAGTTATTCACTTACTGGAAACGTATCATTTGCCACCACACTTCCTTGAACTTGAAGTAACAGAAAGCGGGCTGATTGCCGATGAAGTTGTCGCAAAGAATACCCTTGATTCATTGCATCAAATAGGAGTGACATTGTCACTTGATGATTTCGGGACTGGCTATGCCTCGTTCAGTTACTTGAAAAAATTCCCTTTCGACTTCATCAAAATTGATAAAAGCTTTATTGACCAAATGCAAAGCTCGACTGATGATGTTGAAATTGTACGCTCAATTATCCAAATCGCTAAGAAACTAGATTTAAAAGTCGTTATCGAAGGTATTGAGTCTGAATTTCAGGAACAATTCATTATCAAAGAAGGCTGCGACGTTGGACAAGGTTACCTCTACGGTAAACCTATGCCATGCCAAGAATTTGAGCAGAGTTTGATCAACCAAAACTACTTAGGGTCTACTCAATACGCTTTAACCTAGTTTTTTCACTTAACTCAGCAAATTAAACAGACTTTCTCTTTACTCTATAGGTGGCGGTTTTTATAATCGCCGCCTTTCTGTTTTATCTTTCCCCTTAAAAGGCACACTTCGTTATGGATCAGTTGACTGCAAAGCTGAAAAAGCTAGAAAAACAAAACTATCGTGCATATCAACAAATTAAAGGTCAATACGACTTTGCTGACTTTGAACTTCATATTGATCACATTCAAGGTGACCCATTTGCATCGGCTTCTCGTTTCCGAGCAACCCGAGCATGGTCTTTAACTGGGTTAGATTGGTTGCAAGGTAAATCTCCCTCTTATCAAGTTGCTGCTCGTGACTTTATTGCTCGTAGCTTTGCCCATTTTGCAAAACAAGAATCAAGCATTTCAATTGCACTTACTGGTCAAACTGTTTTAGACAACACAGCTGTGGTTTTCACTGAACATGGAATTGAAATTCGATTCCGTATCAACTTGCCCGCTGACGGTCGTAGTATTCTTGCTAAGAAGGCAATTAACATCATTACCTTTTACCTGCCGAAGTTTATCCGCCGCGCAACACTTGAGCGTGAGTTAGATTTTGATGCCTTAGTTGAGCACTGCGAAACTATTGAAGATCAAGAATCACTCCGCAAGCAACTAGAAGCGAATAATCTTGCTGCATTTGTAGCAAATGGCAGTGTTCTTCCCCGTATTGCCGGTAACTGTGACTTTCCAATGAAAGATGCCGTTCCTTTTACTGCTCCTGAGTCTTTGAGTGTTTCGCTAAAAACACCGAACAAAGGAATGGTAACAGGATTAGGTATTCCCAAAGGTATAACGCTGATTGTAGGTGGCGGCTTCCACGGTAAATCAACGTTACTGAATGCTATTGAACGTTCTATTTACAACCATATCCCAGGTGATGGTCGTGAAGGTATTGTAACGAATATTGATGCTATGAAGATCCGCGCAGAAGATGGTCGTTGTGTTCATAACCTAAACTTGTCGAACTACATTAACCACCTACCTATGGGTAAAGATACGTCTGACTTTAGTACTCAAGATGCTTCTGGTTCAACATCACAAGCGGCTTGGTTACAAGAATCAATTGAAGCTGGCGTGCAAACGCTTCTTATCGATGAAGATACTTCAGCGACTAACTTCATGATCCGTGATGAACGTATGCAAGCACTTGTATCTAAAGGTGATGAACCGATCACTCCTTTAGTTGATCGTATCGGGCAGCTTCGAGATCAAATGGGCATTTCTACATTAGTCGTTATGGGTGGTTCTGGTGATTACCTAGATGTCGCTGATACCGTCATTCAAATGCATGACTACCAAGCGGTTGATGTAACGGAAAAGGCACAACAAGTTATTGCTCAGCACCCATCACAGCGTTTGAATGAATGTGAGACAGAATTAGCAACATTCACCCCTCGCCCATTTAACCGTCCATGCCTAATGAATATCTTAACTGATGGTAAGTTCCGCGTGACGGCGAAGGGTAAAGATTCACTTCGATTTGGTAAAGAGTTTACTGACCTTTCCGCCCTTGAGCAGTTAGAGTCATCATCTGAAGTGAATGCAATCGGCTGGGCTTGGTTCCAGTTTGCACAAGGAATTGGTTGGTCAGATAACCCGTCTAAAGAGTTCACTGAGATACTGTCTGGTGAATGGCATGCAAACATGCCTGCACAGGGTGATTTAGCGAAGCCTCGTTTACTTGACGTTATGGCGTCATTAAGCCGTATGCGTAAGTCTCAATTTAAACCATCAAAATAGAATGGTTTAGGAATATTGATTGAATGTAAAAAGGTGCGTTGAACGCACCTTTTTTTGATCTAAGCTTCTTATATCTATATCTATATCTATATCTATATCTATATCTATTATCGAGCAGTTACGTTTATCGCCTACAAGATGCTCACTTAAATTGAATCTAGAATTAATGGCGCAAAATATTCCATGCCTCACACAGAACTCTGAATTTAGACGTGTTTCCTTGGTCTCTGTCAGGATGCCATTTTAAGGCTAATTTACGCCAGCGCTTACGAATTTCAACTTGAGTCGCGTCCATCGGTAATTCAAATAGGCTTAAAGCTTTGGCTCTATCCATATCCACACCATTTGTGCTCCCCACAAATTTACGGTATCGAGTCCAAAATTCATTAAGAAGCCGTTTCACTTCACCTTCATCCGCTTCGTAATTGTGCCAATGCACATAATAGTCACGTAAAGGATCTTCATGATCAATCGCATTTTGATTAGACTTTAAGTTCGCTATTAACTCAATATCCATCGCTTGTACCTGTAACCAGTTATCTGGATATAAGGTTTCTTGCAATTGATACAAGGCATTCATGATAAGGAAATTTCGCTTGAACAGGTCCTTTTCAGGGACACTGTCTAGAAGTGGCATTAAACCGAGATCATTCAAATGAGCAGCAAGAGTATGAACTTTCCAACCAGATGGCGCTCCTCTTAGCACTTCTAAAATAGGCCACAGTAATGGGTTCTCCATATGGCTCTGAAATGTCGCACTAATACTCTGATTTTCTGACATATATATAAAACCACTATTGAGAAAATTTAAAGATAAGCCTGATCTAATTGAAATCTATACTCTGTTATTTGTCGAGTTTATTCACTGTTACACATGCCCATTTATTGATATTCATAGCAAAAAGGTCAGCATTGGCTGACCTTTTTCATATAATACCGTTTTGATAAAAGTGGTGTAACCCACTTTAAATCATATTGATTAGATTACGCCTAATTCTCTTAAACGTTCCATCAAATATTCATTCGCTGTGTAGTTTTCGGACAACACAACTTCTGGTTTTGGATGCAAGAAAAGCGGCAGGGAGATACGAGATTTCTCTTGGCGAGCACCTGATGGATTAATAACACGGTGAGTCGTTGACGGGAAATAACCACCAGAAGCTTCTTGTAGCATGTCACCAATGTTAATAATTAAGTTACCAAAATCACAAGGTACATCTAACCAGTCGCCTTCTTTAGACTTAACTTGTAAACCCGGTTCATTAGCCGCAGGCAAAACAGTTAACAGGTTAATGTCTTCATGCGCTGCTGCACGTATTGCACCTGGCTCTTCATCACCTTGCATTGGCGGATAATGAAGAACACGAAGTAGAGTTTGTTCGCTACCGTTAATCATTTCAGAAAGTGCGATAGAAAACTTATCTTGAACATCTTGTGGAGCATAAGCCTCAACCCAACCTAACAGCTCTTGAGCGAAAGCATTCGCGCGCTGATAGTAATCTAAAATCTGTTCTTTTAGATCTTCAGGCATTTGACCCCAAGGGTATACATGGAAGTATTCTTTAATGTCTTTAACGCTGTGACCCTTAGCAATTTCCGACACTGATGGTGGAAAATAACCATCTTGTGTCTCAACATTGAAGTGAAATTTTTCTTTCTCTTCAGACATAAAAAATTGATACCAATTTTCGTAAATTGACTCAACTAACTCTTTTGGTATCGGGTGATTTTTCAGAACTCCAAATCCAGTTTCACGTAGTGAGCGTACGAATTGTTCTGCAGCATCGTCAGCAAGGTAATCGACAGTTTCCAGTTTCATGACTTTCTTTCTTTTTATGTGTTTGTGGCGTGATTTTAGGGGGCGCTTTGCGTTAAATCAAACTTTAATGAAATAGAAGCAATCGTTTGATTAGATACTGGGCGGTGCTTTGACTTTTCAACAAATTTAGTGAATAACCCACAATTGAACAGTGTTCATAATTATGTAATCATGCAAAAAAATCATAAGGACAACAATAATGACTCATCTTCCAATTCGCCAAAATCAAACATTATTGATGTTGTCAGCACTGTATCTTACGGTATTGATGTTTAGCGCAATTTCCCCTCTCTCTCGAGCAGTTTGGTTGGCTGAAATAATTCCCGCTATCGGGATCCTGTTTGGGATCTTCTGGGCTTCAACCAAACATACGTTTTCAAAGACAGCTTACATGCTTATGTTCATATGGCTCATACTCCATACTATTGGATCTAAGTACACATTTTCAGAAGTCCCTTTCGATTGGTTTAACAACTTAATTGGCTCAGAAAGAAATAATTTTGATCGGGTCGCTCATTTTTCTATCGGGTTATACGCTTACCCGCTCGCTGAGTTCCTTATGCGTAAGAAGCACTGTAAACCAACGGTTGCTGTCTTATTTTCTCTATTCGCGATCATGAGTGTTGCTGCTGGCTATGAGATAATTGAGTGGTGGTATGCTGCTATTGCTGGTGGAGATGAAGGGATTGCGTTTCTTGGATCTCAAGGTGATATTTGGGACGCACAAAAAGATATGTTATGTGACACTTCGGGGGCATTAGTTTCACTTGTGCTTTTGAAGGTACAAGGTCGAATCAAAGAACAGTAACTAATTACTAAACTGGCATTGCCTTTGTAACGAGACAGTGCCAGTTTATCAGCCTTTATCGACATCATTTCATGGTTACTTTGCCGCCTATCATTTTAAATGCAGGAGTGCCCCTCACTAATGTATCTCGTGCAAATTCAATTCCGCAATTTGGGCAATAACAAGGGGTCGTTGTGTAGTCATCGATAATCCTTTCTTTGAAGCATTTAACTAAAGAACCTTTACCACCTTTTCGGTACTTAAAGAGTTGCTGCTTGCATTTACTACAAAAGATCTCGACAGTTTTGGTTGGCTGTTTTTTATTAGGTTTTGCCATTGGATAACTTCTTTGGGGAAAGTAAAACAATCAAAATACCAATCAATATGATTGTTGAAGAAATGATGAAGTGCAGAGTAATTGGCTCAGAAAGAAAGACCGCGCCACCCAAGGTCGCTATCACTGGTACTGATAGTTGAGAAACAGAGGCTACGACGGTTGGCAATTTTTTCACCACGTAGTACCACAAAGTATATCCAACTCCTGAAGCCACACTTCCTGAAAGTACTGCATAACCTGCCCCTTTACTGGTTACTGCTAACATACCTTCAGGTGTCCAATTCATAGCCAGCATAAACAAACACGATATAAGAGCAATCAATAACGAAATGGCCGAAGCGACAACGAAGTTCAAAGTCGTGGACTGTAGTGGTTGGTCTGAATGTTTACCTCCTAAGGTATAAAAGCCCCATGCAATGCCTGCGGCAGCCATTAATACGATAGCAGTCAAATCAAACTGGACATTTTTGTCATTGGGAAAGAGTAAATAAACAAGACCAAAAATGGAAAGCATGCATCCAATAGTGTCTGATTTTGATAGTGAATGCCCTGATAAAACATGCGCGGCAATCATTGTAAATTGAACCATCACGAATAATATTAGCGCACCAAACCCAGCACCTAGTTCGATATACGCGAAAGAGAACCCGTACATGTAAACCATTAATGAAACCACTGGCTTAGCTTTTACCTGTATTGCGCCTAAAAGGTTCTTAAATGGCTTAAGCTGGCTTTTCTTACCTGATTCTCTTTTTATATAGCGATATAAGTGAATTGATAGCAGAATGATGATCAAAGTGAATGATCCAGAGAACAGCCGGATCAATGAAAAGCTAAATGGATCTATCGTTTGATCAGCGAGAGCCCAGCGGCAAAGCACTGAGTTAGCAGCAAAAGCCACCAGCGTAACCGCTGTGATTAAGCTTGTTTTCATCCAATCAGTAGTCATTTAATGCTATACATCCATTTATTGTTTCTTTCATTATGAACTTAATCGATTCAATTCAGGCTTAACCCACACTTGGCTAAAATCAAACCAGCCAAGCGCATTACACTTAGCATTTTGCAACGTACCACACTGATCTTTATTGACACCCAGCCAACAGTGAAACATAGGAATCAGCTGATAACTGTTAACTAGCTGCTTGCCTAGTTGTCTAGCTGGAAATGCATCATGCTCACCAGCTCGCCATTGATCAACTAACTGGCACCACTCGTCAAAATCATCCAAAGGGCTCAATAATTCAATGTCGCTGTAATCCATCAACCAGCCAGCAAGGGCATCATCACGGTTATTCGATATACCCATTGGCTTTATCCAAACATCCACATTTTCAGGTTCTGGAAGAGTGTGATCATAAGTGATGAATTCAACTGCCACACCGTATGATTTTAATACTTTGGCAATTGCTTTCGCCAAAATTGGAAACATTGGATGCTGAAAGTGATAAGCAACCGTGATCTCTTTGTTATTAGTTGGCGGTGCTTCCACTGGGCTTAATTTAATATCATACCAACCTGGTTTTAAGCCATAAGCATGCAGTACTCCTAAATCGATAACTTTTTCTTTAGGAATGTGCGCAAATAGGTCAGATGCGTTTAGTGCATTGGATAAGAAGATTGCCCATCGTGGATCGGTCGCAATACCAGACCTTCTATTAAGCAATAAATAGGTACAACCTGGATCAAGCTCGACTTCATCACTCTCCCCTCTATCTGCCATCACTGGCTTAGACAAGCTTGGATAAACCATAGAAGAGTAGGCTTCATCGACAACCCATACTTCCACTCGGTCGACTAAAGGCCTAAAGCCAAAGTAACCATCAAAAGCATGCAGAACGAGGCGCTTTTCATTATTAGCTTCAATTCTATATGGTCCAGTACCTATCGGCTTAAGATCATAGTCTTCACCTCGTAAGCTTTGAGGCAAAGTAATTTTGGCACTTGATTCAGTTAAAGCTAATGGGAAATGTTTATCAGGGCGGGTTAAAAATACATCTACAACCCAGTTTTCTGAAGAGGTCACATCTTTAATGTGCGAAAACATGTTCAGAGACTCTAAAGCCAGAAGATTAACCACTACATGCTCAGTTAAAAGCGGTTCACCATTATGGAATCGAACCCCTGGTCTAAGGTAAAAACGCCAGTGAGTATCAGACACTGATTGCCATGTGTGCGCAAGATCTGGCTGTAATTTGTCATGATCATCAAGGCGAGTTAAACCGCTGAATACCTGACAAGCTATATGCTGTTCTGAGCGGCGCATAGATTTGGATGGGTTTAACATTGAAAGAGGTCGATAATAAGGCAAGCGAATCACCTGCTCACCCTCTTGATATTGAACGCCTAAATAACGTTGGATAACTTGCGTCAGTTTCCCTGCATCACTATCTAATACTGTCAGTGCTTGACCAATTTTGCCTTCTTCCAAGTAACGTCGAGCAAGGTTTTCGCTAACATCATTACGGTTTTGCTTGAAGTTAAGTTTAGATAACTTCCCTCGCCCAGCAGCAGGATGCCACTCAATCCAACCTTCCTCTTCTAACTTATTGAGGACGATTCTCGCGTTTCGGCGTGTACAACATAAAACATCCGTAATTTCTTCAAGCTGGATGTCTGTATCTTTACCATCGCAATGTTTGAATAGCGTTTCGAATTGAACGCGGAGTCTTGGGCTGCTCATAAAGAGGAAATCTTATATAACTGAAGTTATTTACAGTTTCCTCATTTTCTTAACGGAGATCAATCATACAAAGCACGATTAACAAAAACTTTTCAAATCTATCAGATAATTGCGCAGCACAATTCAGCAGAGATCTGGTTTAATTGTTGTTCATTATCAAGTTTAATTGACCATTTACACTCTGAACCATTGGCAGATATTACATTTGCCCCATTGCCAATTAACTGTATAGAATCAACCTGAGCCTGTAAGGTGACCTTATGCTCTCCTTCAAGTCGAACGACAAGTTCATGCGCAGTGACGATAATTTTTCCGCTTTTAAAAGTAATAACCATATACTGCCTACTTAATATATCTTCTTGATGTTGGGGTGCTTTCGCTCGATTAGACCTACTAACCTGTGTTGTAAAGCACTGGCACTAATTAATCGATTTAACCCTCTCATTGATTAGCTTTCTTATGCTTCTTAACCGCAATGGTTAATCGGCTGGTACAAACTAACCTTTTTCGTTCATCAGTAATATTGATTTGCCATACTTGAGTAGAGGCGCCTAAATGAACAGGCTCTGCCGTTCCAATCACATGCCCTTCACGCATTGCTCGAATGTGATTAGCGTTAATGTCTAAACCCACACAGTAGTAATCTTCACTTACGCAAAAGTTTGCAGCTAAAGAACCTAATGTTTCAGCCAGTACAACAGAAGCGCCACCATGCAACATACCGAGTGGTTGATGAGTGAAGTGGCATACAGGCATAGTTGCAACTAAGGAATTGTCGTTCACTTCTGTATAAATAATATTGAGGTGCTCAATCAAAGTATTTTTTGATGTGGCGTTTAATGTTTCTAGATCGACTTCTTTTTTCCAAATGCTCACGTTTAATCCTCAATTAAAATTTACGCATTATTAGTGCTATTTATCGTTCAGATACTATGAAGAAGTTTTCGGAATGATGTAAGTTAATGTTAACATGCAAAAAAAACTTATTACACGAGGATGTTTTATGACGTCATGGATGAAGGTGGCTTCTCTTGTCGCTTTAGCAGGCTTAACAGCATGTAGTGCATCACCTACTGGTCGCAATCAATTACTGCTGTTCTCAGATCAGGATATGTCACAGCTAGGTGCTCAATCTTTTGAACAAATGAAAGCTGAACAGCCAATAAGTAAAGATTCAAAAACCAACCAGTACGTTCAATGCGTTGCAAATAGCATCACACAGCATATCCCTAAACAAGGATTCAGTGAGTGGGAAGTCGTGGTTTTTGAGAGTGATCAAGTCAATGCCTTTGCTTTACCTGGTGGTAAAATTGGTGTTTATACTGGCTTACTTAAAGTCGCAGTAAATGAAGATCAGCTAGCAACCGTAATTGGTCATGAAATTGCTCACGTAATTGCTGACCACAGTAATGAACGTCTGTCTCAATCTCAACTAGCGAATACTGGACTTCAAATTACTAATGTGGCGATTGGTGCTTCTGAATACAGCCAATACCAAGGTATGACAATGGCAGCACTGGGTTTAGGGGTTCAATATGGGGTTATTTTACCTTATGGAAGAACTCAAGAATCTGAAGCAGATATTGTAGGATTAGACTATATGGCGAAAGCTGGGTTTGATCCGAGACAGAGCGTTAACCTATGGCAGAACATGGCAAAAGCTTCAGGTGGCAGCCAACCGCCAGAATTGCTATCAACGCATCCTTCTCATGATACTCGTATCAAAGACTTGCAAGCTACCATAAAAACGCTACCTAGCTATGGAGCGACCAAGCCTAATTGCAAAGCTTAATGGTAAGATCCAAATAAAAACGAACGGTTCTAGCCGTTCGTTTTTATTAAGAATAAATAATGGTCTATTTAGATTTACGTCCCCAAGATTTGCAGCGGCAAACTCAACAACTCATCACCCGTCGAGGCAAAATACCAGATAATGCCTATAAGACTACTTACTAACCCTACATACCAAGCAAAGGAAAACAGTTGCCCATACTTGTCTAAAGGAAGTAAATGACTATGATGCCTACCTCTCCACTCGATAAGAATTTCCACGCTGCCCATTATAAGTAAGAAGCCAAATAGCGTTAAGTTCATTTGGTAACTGATCACCACACCAGCAATTGCAGCAGCAACACACAATACAATTCCCAGCATGCTATTCATTGAAAAGCTGATACTTTTTAATACATGCCCACCATCTAAAGGAAGAATGGGCAGCAAGTTGAACAAATTCAATAAAGCATTAAAAACAGCAAGCCCTGCAAAGAACATCTCACCTGTTACCCAGTACAATACCGTGAAGATGATAGATAGAATTAATCCAAAGAATGGCCCCATGATGGAGATGACAACATCTTGCCAACGCGTATTAATTTTCTCATCTGAAAGAGCTAGTCCGCCTAAAAATGGAATTAAATAGATCCCTTTTGTTTTCATCCCGAAATACTTCATGGCACGAATGTGACCATATTCGTGAAACATCAAACAAGCTATGAGTGCGAGGGCAAATTGAATTGAGAATAACCATGAATACGCAGCTAAACTAGCTGAAGCCAAGACGACTTTAATCAGTTTTGCACTTTTTAATGCTTTCATGCCCAGAGAAACCAAACCAATTAAACTAAAGCGCTTTTCAGCCTTAGGTGCCACAAATGGTTTTTGCTGTTCGATATCTTTGGTATCTCTAGTACCACTAGCCATTACCTCATCATTAGCAGTTACGCGGTAACCTAAATGAAAGGGCTGCCAATTTACTTCAACACTTACTTGGCAATGAATCTCTTTTTCATCTGCTTTAAGCACAAAAGTATGCGCTCTCTCTTTATTTGAATCTGAATGCGCATCCAATTGAGAAACTAACGTATTGTTCCAAAACAATTGTTGCCAACCAGCCATCGAACCTTCTAAGCGTAATGGTTTGCCAAGAAATTCTATTGCGAGTAATTCCAAGTTTTCTTTCCAATGTTGTACGAATAAGTGGAATCACATTATGCCGATTAGTTTTTTCAAGGTAAACAGAAACAAAGGTGTTACAAAATAAGCAACTGAACACTAATTGAACAGCAAAGTAACACAACAAGTCTGGTCACACCTCCAACCACACATAAATCATTGATAATTTGAATATAATTAGTGTTAAAGTCCCGCCCCCTAAAAACATAACTTCACAAAATATCTCTCCACTCTTTGACTTTTAATAAAATGTTGAATTAACATATCATTTACAAATGAGTAACTTTAATAAATGTGCTCTATGTGTTTTCAATAATAAGAATGAGATTTGATGCCCTAGGAGGGTCAAGGATGAAAACAGTACAACGCTCTCTCGTTTCCCTATCCGTATTATTTGCTTGCAATACACTCGCTGCTGGCTTCCAAGTAGCCGAACACTCTGCTTCAGGTCTTGGACGTGCATTTTCTGGTGAAGGTGCAGTTGCAGACAATGCAAGTGTACTTGCACGAAACCCGGCTGCGATGACTTTATTTGATACTGCACAATTTTCAGGTGCGCTATCTATTGTTGATCCTGAAGTGGACATCACGCAGACAAAAATCAATGATAATGACTTTAACCAAACATCAAGTGATGTCGCACCTATGCAATTTGTCCCTGCGGCCTATTACATCAGCCCAATTAATGATTCTTGGGCATGGGGTATTGGTATGTTTACCGCCTACGGCGTAGCAACCGATTACCCAGATGACATATTCGCAGGCGATTTAGCCGGTGATACCTCACTGGTTTCAGTTAACTTGAACCCAAGCATCGCTTATCGTCTTAATGAGAGCTTTAGTATTGGTGCAGGTCTTAACCTTGTATATGCAGAAGCTGAATTAAACCGACACAAAGGCAGCCTTCCTTTGAGTGGCTCTGCCAGTGACAAGCTTATTTCAATGACGGGTGAGACGTTTGCTTTTGGTTGGAACGTAGGTGGCTTGTACGAACTTGATGAAAACAATCGATTTGGTATTGGTTATCGTTCTGCTGTCGACCTTGATTTTGATGATGGCGAATTTACTGACTACTACGGCGGAATCATTTCTGATCCTTCTAAAAGTAAAACCACTGGTCGATTAGAAATTAGCTTGCCTTCCATTTTAGAGTTATCAGCATTCCACCAATTGAATGACCAATGGGCAGTTCACTACGGCTGGCAACTGACTAACTGGAGCACCTTTGAAGAACTCAAAGCTACATCACCTGACTGTAATGGCGGTGTGTGTTTCCTTAAAGAAGAACACTATGACGATAACCAACGTTGGTCTGTAGGCGGTACCTACACGATTAATACTGAATGGACAATCCGCGCTGGTTTGGCTTATGACGAACAAGCTGGTGAAGCGACGTTGAGTATTCCTGATAGCGATCGTTACTGGTATTCAGCAGGTCTTACCTACACGGTTTCTGAAAACATGACTCTCGATGCTGCATTTGCATTAGTTCAAAGTAAGAGTGGTTCATTTACAGAAACAGACGCTGCTGGGCAAAAGTTAACCTTTGAATCTGAAGCTGTTGCTTACTTATCGGCAATTCAACTTAACTACACATTCAACTAAGTTATCGGGAAAACATAAAATGAATAATAAATTTTCTTTATCTCTAGTCTGCTCCGCTTTGTTACTTGCAGGTTGTGGTGACAACAGCGGAAGTAGTGGCACTTCAACGAGTGCACCGTATTCTGATGCCATTAATGAATCGCTTGCACGCAGTTCATCAATCAATTTCAACCTATTAGGAAGCGATGCAGACGTTCCTTTGCCGTCATTTCTTTTATTTGATACTAGCGACCATACTCTAAACATTCCTTTAAGTTCTTCTTCTACTGGTCAGCTTAATGACCCTATGGTGGCAATGGGTGAAGCCGATGGTTGGAGTACTATCATGCCATTCACCATCAACACTAACTTGCCAAGTGATAGAACACTCAAAAATGATGTAGTGATGATGGGTACAATTCCATTTAGTGCTCACTTGAATAGTGGCGTTAAAGTAGCGAAAGTTGATGTTGACCTAAGTACTGGCGTAATGTCTAACTTTACACCTCTTACCGCTGGCGTTGACTACTTGGTTGCTTCGAGTGATTTAAAAACCATTCAAGTATTACCTCTTAAAGGTTTGGAGCCAGGTTCTGATTATATTTACGCATTAACTGATTCTATTATGGACAGTGAAGATGAATCACTAGGTACTTCTAAGTCCTATGCTTCATTAAAAACCACTGACATTGATCAAGCAGGATCGCTAGATCTTCCGCAAAAGGTCATCCACCAAGTTGAAGCTCTATTTGCCGGCTATGGTCAAGTAACCAGTTCAGATGACATTATTTATTCATCTTGGTTTACCACGGCTTCAGCGGGTAACGTGATGAACGGTACGAAAGCCGCGATAGCTCAAACTGTTATGCCAAACGTAGCGCCTTCGGACATCTGGAAGAACCTCGCGAACCCGAATAATCTTTCTGCCACTACTTTAGATAGCTTGTATAGCACGGCAGTTTCAAGCACCGTTCAAGATTTTGCAACCGCGGTTAAAAATGACGAGATGTTTACGACTGCTTTTAGCCAAGATTCAGCCGATAAGCTGGCAACAGCTTACGATACAAACTTTGCAGACCCTAACATCGCTTCTATTCAGGTTTATCGCGGCATCGTTGAGTTGCCGTATTTCTTATCTGATTCTTTAGAAGACGACGCTTGGAAGAAAACGCCATGGCGCAGCGCGATGCCTAGTGTGCTAACGATTTTAAGCACGCTAAGTTCAGGAAGCGACAGTGACAAAGTGGCGATCGCGACTCAACTTGCAGGCTTAGGTATTACCGACCCTGCAACTCAGCTCTATGATCCTGAGTACCAAAAATTATTAATTGGTGAGAAGCTAACACTTGCTAATGGCGACCAACTCGATAGTACTCGTATCATGACGAAATACAGTGCAGTACCGCAAGTTCGCGCTGTGAAATCTGTACCTTTCATTATGTTTGTACCTGAAGGTGCAGCTATTGATAGCAATTTACCGATTCTGCAATATCAACATGGTATTACCAATATTAAAGAAAGTGCTTACGCATTTGCGATGCAGCATATTGGTGGTGCAATGTCTGGAGATGCGCCGTTTAAGCCATACGCTGTAATTGCGATTGACCAACCACTACATGGTCAACGTCTACTTAGCCCTGAAATTGTCACCACTCCTTCAAACCCAACGGTATATATGAATCTTGAATATCTACCGGTTGCTCGTGACAACATTAGACAGAGTGCAATTGATGGCTTAGGTCTTCGTTATGCCTTAAATATGGCTTCTGACGCGGCATTCAATAACCTTGATAAAACCAATGTCTCTTTATTTGGACATTCAATTGGAGCTATCACGGGCATCAGTTCGTATACTATAGGTAATACAACGCTTAACCCTGCTATCGATTCAATGTTCAGCTATACGAGCGCGACTTTGTCAAATCCAGGTGGTGGTATAGCACCATTCTTGCTCAACTCAGGAACTTTCTCTCCTGATATTAAGCATACAGTCAGTGCTTCAAGTGTTGCAGCTTATAGAACTCACTACACCACTAATTGCTATACGCAAGATATAAGTGGTGGTGACTGCTTTACTGCTTACTACACAACTATAAGTGATGACTCAGCATCTGCAGAAGAGAAAGTAGTTAAAGCAACTATTGATTCAACTCTTTCTTCATTCACTTTTGCCGCTCAAACCGTGCTTGATAATGTAGACCCATTCAATATTGCTTCGACAACAACAGGACCTGTTCTTGGTATTCAAGCCGCTAACGATCAAACGATTCCCAACTCTGTAGCGACCGTACCAACAGCAGGCACTGAGCCACTGTTTAACAAGCTGTCACTAGTGAATACTGCACGTGATGCAAGCGGTCAAAAAGTGGCGTCTTATTTTGATGCAGCTTCCTTTGCTGAGCACTCAACAGTAATCACGCCACAAAGTGTGAATGACGTAGCTGCAAACACTGAGATGACCTCGCAAATTGTTCAATTCACGCTAACTCAAGGTAATGCAACAGGTACTTTGAACGTTGATGCTTCTCTACTTGATGCTTCTAAAAATGCGCAAGTTTCTAACAACCCTTAAGCCTCTATGAACCTTTAGACTTCGAAGAAGCTTAAGGTTTCTAAGAGCACTTAGTCGCTTTTATTGAGAAGTCGAACGAACAAATGCCAGCTTAATCGCTGGCATTTTCATTCCTATTCACTGTTCTTTTTCTTCCAAATTCTATTATCTTTATCGATTTGCTCCGTTACTTAACCGTGTGTTTACCTACCACAATACAAATGTTTTACTTCATCAAAATTAATCGGCACAGAATACCGTACGACCTCTTTCTTTCTTGCAAATAAAGTGGATAATAGCCGACTTATTAATACCTATTAAATGTGAGTCCATTATGTCTTCTGAAGCAACTATGCTAGAACGCTGCCAATCTAAATGTGAACTATGTGGTTCTGATTCTTCACTAACTGCATACGCAGTACCACCACATAGCCACGTAACTGTGGATCACGGCATCATGGTGTGTGATAAGTGCCTTGGTGAGATTGATGAGCCAAAAGATATTAACCATTGGCGTTGTCTAAATGACAGCATGTGGAGCCAAGAAGCCCCAGTTCAAGTAACGGCTTGGCGTCAATTGACTCGTCTAAATGCTGAAAGCTGGGCTCAAGACCTTCTAGACATGATGTACCTTGAAGAAGAGACGTCAGTATGGGCACAAATCGGTATGTCTGCCGACGATAAACCTTTCGATGTGAATGGCGTTGAGCTTAAGAAAGGTGACGACGTAACAGTAATCAAAGATTTGCCAGTTAAAGGTACAAACCAAGTAATTAAGCAAGGTACTGTTATTCGCGGTATCAGCGTTGGTGATGATCCGAAACTAGTTTCTGGTAAAACCAATGGCGGACAATCTATGTACGTTATTGCTGAATTCTGCCGTAAGAAATAATTTTAGCGTCTTAATTTACTGACTAAAATTTTCAGTAGGTAGAATTAAACGAGTTGAAACCTACGATTGTAAAAAGGCGCTATTAGAGCGCCTTTTTTAATATTTGAACAAAATATATTGAGTTAAAACTGGTTACTATTCACTCACCACAAGACCGTAATTCTATAAAAGAGAGTAACCTACTAGCTAATCCCACTTGCCACTTTGTAATACACAATGCCAAATAAACCAGCAAACACCAAAATAGTAATGAGTACTTTTAACCAAATAAACTTCATTTTTTCACCTCTTAAATTATCACACCACAAGTGATTTCTATGCTAAAACTAACTGTCAGCACCACACTTTTCACAAGGCTCATAAGTTCTATCACCCTCACTGATTACAACGAACTCTCGTACGCACACATCGCATAAAACTAGTTTTGGATAACTCACCTTGCCTTTCTTAGGCTGTGACTTCCCTTCTGTTGTGTATTTCTTTCTCATTCTAAGCTCTAAGTTGAATCTTGTTTGGAGAATTATAACAATGATTTTAAGATGTGAAATACTATCAGATCACTGATAAAGAATTTGATAATCATAGGAAAAGTTATAGATCGAAATTGCAGTATACGGACTCTCAAATAAGCTTATACGATACAAAAACCGAATGATTGGTTGAATGATCAAGTGAGAAACATGGTAAAAATTACAGATAAAGAGAGAATTAAATATGGCGATGAAAAGTGATGAGATATGAGGGTAATTGATGGGAGATAAAAGCAACGTGCAATAACTTATGAGATAAGTACTACACGTTGATATTAAGATGCCAAGGCATAAGCTTCAAAAGCTTAGTTAAAAGCTAAAGTGTAAAAGCTTAAATGTAGAAAGCTTCTACAGTGCCTTTCAACGTAATTAGGATTGGTTGTCCACGACGATCTAAAGCTTTAGGTGAAGGGATTTTTACCCAACCTTCACTGATGCAGTATTCCTCAACATCCGTGCGCTCTTTACCGTTTAGGCGGATGCCAATTGGGTATTCGAAACATTCAGCAACATGGTGCGGGCTACGAGGGTTACCAGCAAGATGATCTGGTAAAGCTGGCTTTGAATTAGTATCGCTCATTTTCATGACCTAGTGTATATATAAAAGTGCGTCATTGTAGTCAATACAAGGCTTACGCTCAAGTGATCTCAGAACAGATTTGCTTAGAAGGCTCTAGATTCCTCAGTTAAATTGCTATCAAAGCTCAGATTGCACCATTTCTATTATTTTCTTGGCTTTTTCAAAGTGGTTTAATTCATGTTTTTTAATCCACCACGTTGCAGCTTCCATCAAAAGCTCTGGATCATCATTCTTATTTGCAAAAAAAGCATAGAATGAAACTCCAACACCCTCACCTTTTTGCTGAATCTTCTTGGTACAAACATCGATTACTTTGTTTTGCAGCGATCTACGCATTACTTAACTCCAATTTGCAAAAGTCTAGGTTACACAGTATAGAACGCTACCTCAACAGTTAACTGTATATACATACAGTTAATTTTAAAACCCCTAAAAAAGCTAACCAAATGAACACTTTTCGTATTATTTATGCACTAACAGGTCTTATATTGCGCACAGGAAACACCGAATGGTTGAATATTTAATTGGTAGTCAAGGATGATACTAAATTCCTATTAACACAAAACTAAACTAAATAGGTTAATCAAAAATTGGGGTTTCAGGATCTGGTTCGGCACGATTGTCTGCCAGTCCAATTTCACCAGCAATATAGATAGCACTTGTTAGCGCTTCTATTGTTTTATTGCCTTCACGCTTTGGCACATCACCAATAACCGGAACCGACTCTGCTTCCTTTATAGATTCACACACAATACTTTCACAAATAGCTTGTGATTCTAAGTGAGGTTCTATTTTAAGAGGCTTATACCCGAACAGCTGGAAGTCACGAGAATCATCACTGATGTTATTAGCTTCTTGCCTATTGCTAGAACCCTGATTAAGCATTTGAAATTCTTGATGATCCTCTTCAGTAACATTAGTACTCCCATCAGCACTGATGGCGTTTGTAGAAAAAAGCACGCTAAGCAGCATTAAAAATTTCATGTATACCTTCCTAGATACCATTCACCTAATTTATAAATGGTATCTAACAAGTCGGATTTTGAACAGTGTTTTTATGTAATGACTTTACTTACAAACGACTTTAAAGCGCTCTAGAACGAGCATCATGTCTTCGCTAGGTTCTATACCTAATTCTTCACATTCTTTTGAGAAAAAACGCCAGTGGGCCTCACGCCACCAAACTAAAGTCTTATCACCCTCACCTTCTGCCGCTGCAAATTCAGGAGTAACACCTATATATTCACATTTAGAAACGGAAGTTATTTCTATAATACATACAGGGTCACCGTTCCAATTGGTCACGACTTGCAGGTGCCCAATTTCTGGCATTATCTCCCCTTCATGACTGTACCAATACTCTAAACTACATGAAGCTTGCTTTTCTCCACGTAGAATAAGCTCCGCACAGATGTTGGCATTGTGTTCATCTGCACAGTAATAGTCGGCACTAAAGGAGGTACTGGCTCGTCACTTCTGGGGCTAATGACTCTAGGTATTTATCTAGATAACTCTGACTTCTTTCTTCCATGAAAACAGGCACCTTTACGATTAAAAATAAGTAATATTAAGCTGTTAAATTAATGGCATTAATGAGCTATGCTTTTTTCACATATTTAGCGGTAACGAGCATTTCGCCTGCGCCATCAAGCTTACAATCAAGCTGGTGATCCTTTCCTTCAATGATCCGTTTGATAACAGCTTTCGTACCAATTTTTAGATTTATAGAACTGCCTTTTGCTTTTAAATCTTTTACCAGAGTGACTTTATCACCTTGCTCCAAAACTTTTCCATTCACATCATGCACAGTGAAAGCTTCTTCAACTTCTGATGGGTTCCATTCATAGGCACATTCAGGGCATACAAGATGGGTTTGATCTTGATAAACATATTCAGATTGGCAATTAGGGCATGGTGGAAATGACATAAGCTACAACTTTATTTAATAAATTCAGCCGGTATTTTAATTATTAAAAGCTATCTTAGCGAGTATGTTTGTTGGAATTTTTAGAAGTAGGCTCTAATATCTCACTAAGTTAATGGGGTTACCCTCAACTCTCCTTTATCAGTATCTCTTTATCGCATGATCAAAAAAGGCGCTCAACGGCGCCTTTAGTTTTCATTCATGAGAGTTTAGTAATCTCTTAGCCAAATATCATGATTTGATAGCGCTTTTTTACGCTTCTTCTTTCCCGTTCCAGCCGGTTTCGCTACTGGCTTGATTGCCTCTAGAAGTTCTTTTGTCGCTTCTTCATCAACTTCAAAACCTTCAACTTGCTCACGCTCTAGTCGAATCTTGTTCTTTTTCTCGATTACTTTGAAATGATGGTAATCTTCGTAATCAATCAACGATAGCGCCAAACCAACTTCACCAGCGCGTCCACTTCGACCAATACGGTGCATGTAATCTGAAGGGCTTCTTGGTAAATCAAAGTTGATAACAACAGGCAATTTTTCGATATCTAAACCACGCGCAGCAATATCTGTCGCAATCAGTACATCAATTTCACCTGATTTAAAGTCTTCAAGTATACGCGTACGCGCGCCTTGCCCTTTATCACCGTGGAATACTTCAGCAATAATGCCTCGCTTATAAAGCTTATCAGCCAAGTGTTCACAGCTATTCTTAGCATTTACGAAGATCAGCGCTTGGCGCCATTCGTGCTTTTTGATCAAATGTGCAAGCAGCGCTGTCTTTTTTCCTTTATCTACAGTAAATACACGCTGAACAAGAGTTGAAGCATCATTACTTTGAAGCTGTACTTCTACAGGATCATTTAATAGCTCTTGAGTAAGAGCTTGAACTTGCTCTGGGAAAGTTGCAGAAAACAGCAGTGTTTGCTTTTGTTTAGGCAACAAAGCCAGTAATTCAGATAGCTCTTCAGTAAAACCTAGGCTTAGCATTCTGTCTGCTTCATCAAGAACCAGCGTATTTACTTTATCCAGCTTAACCGCATTGCTTGAAATAAGGTCAAGTAGACGACCAGGAGTCGCAACAAGAATATCCGCACCACCACGTAGAGCCAGCATTTGTGTATTTGCTGATACACCACCAAAAACAGAAACCGTTTTAATTGCGCCATTAAAATGCGTTGCGTAAGACTTCACGCTATCAGCAACTTGTTTTGCTAATTCACGGGTAGGAACAAGGATTAGGTTTGAAACAAAGTTACCCTTGCCATGTTTGCTACCAGAATGGACACCTTCACGCTTATTGGTATACAACTCTTGCAATAAAGGAAGAGCAAAAGCGGCAGTTTTACCAGAACCTGTATTTGCCCCTGCAATTAAGTCACGACCAGTTAAAACACTTGGGATGACTTGTGCTTGAATAGGAGTTGGTTGTTGATATTCCAACTCGTTTAATCGAGCTAACAGTGGAGAGATAAGACCAAGTTCAGTAAAGTTGTTTGGCGTTTTAGCGGTAGTCATGAATATAAAGGCTCAGAGCTAAGATAATAGCGGCGTATTTTAACGTATTTATGGCTTGATGAGTGAGTTAAATTGCATTTCCTAAGCAAACTAAACAATCAAGCTACTACCTATTGATAATTAAGGTTTAATCCAGCCTGCAACAGTTTGCTCTGGTTTGAAAGAGCCCGGTTTGGTTAGCCACACGGCAACAGCATCTGCTTTAGCAATTAACAGACTTTCAGGAATAGTAAAGTGCCAATCAGATGAAGCTTTCATGTTTCCTTCATACAGCACCACAAAGTCATGCTCTAACAATTTTCCTTTATTCTCACCAGCTTTCACTTCAGTGATCTCATCCATGGCAAGCAGAGTAATATGAGCAATATACTCCCCCTTCTTCTCGTAACGGATATAATACTCTTCACCCAGCTTTTCAAGCGCTAACAATGATCGTTCCTTAGTCGCTGATTCTGGTAATGATCGCTCTAGCCAATTGAAATAACCGCGCCACTCATTTCCATCCACAATAAAACCCGGGGTATAGACGCCACTGGTTACACCATAAGCTTTATATAAGCGTTGCTTTTGGCTAAATGCTGCACTGGCAAACTTATCTTCCCAGCCTAGATAATTCCAATAGTCGACATGATAGGCAACAGGAATGTACTCCTGCCAAAGTGTTGGCTTATCTTGAAACTCACTTAGATATTGATCGGCTGGAGGGCAACTGGAGCAGCCTTCCGAAGTAAACAGCTCGATAACTTGGGCAGGTTTCCCTTGATGTTCCCACGTTTGTGCAACAGTAGAGAAAGGGAGCGCAACTAAAATCTTAGCCGCTAAAAGAAAAGGAGTGATTCGAAGCATCTGGACAGCCTATAGAAAGTGGAAGCCTACTCTACAAGACCGCAACAACGCTGTTTTTCTTTCAGATACAAAAACGCCAGCTTTATTAGCTGGCGTTTATAATTCATTTGCGAAAATTAACGGTACATACCGATATCTTTCTGCATGTGCCCAGATAAATCATTTGCGTAGTAGCTTTTTGGAGCGTTATCTACAAATAAGATATCTAGAATGTGAGCAATCAGTCCTTTGAAGTTAACCGAGTAGGTTTTCTTATCCATAGAGTTTGGAACAGCGATAGTATTCATTTGAATTGCTTGAGCCATGATTGCCTCTCTATAAATTTGTTTGTGTGATTCGTTTCGTTGAGAAGAATATTAAGTGTTTTTATGACAATTACAAAATGACAAAAACTCCTAATTCAGATTAGTTTTTCTAATAAAACAAACCATTAACAATCTCTTTGATTATGCATTCGATATAATTGAATACAAATTCAAAATTGTGCTTATTTATTGAATTTCGCATAATTTACTACCATTTACGCATGCTTTGCATCACAATTTTTTTACACAATTTATTTTACACAGCCCCTCCCATTCTATATTAACCATATTTTTTGATTAGTTATTTTGTTGTTAACGTAAGAAACCAGTAAGGATTATTTATTACTACTTTGCATCGGTTTACCAAAACAAAATATAGTGAACGGCATATTCTTCATGCCTATATTCCAAAAAGTATTAGTAGGATGGTGTCTGTATGATTTTTATAATAATGAACTGTATCAATCAAAAATGAATCATCATTCAAAGCGATAAATTATTGATTGGAAGATGCAATAAAACGAATAAAGAATGATGTCTTTATAGGGGCATTGATTTTGATGAGAATGAAAGTAAATAGCCAGTCATATGGATAATGACTGGCTACTATCTTGAACTGCTACTTAGGAAGTGATGACCGTTTTTTTACTGTATACGGATGCCACAACTGCAATCAGCATAGTTGAAACTAGAACACCCAGTGAAACAAAGGTTGGAATTGCCCATTGGCTTTCGACCAACAACATTTTTACACCGATAAAAACCATAATGAACGATAAAGCAGGTTTCAAATAAATAAACTTATCCATCATACCTTGAAGCACAAAATACAGTGATCGTAATCCTAGTAGTGCAAATACGTTCGCAGCTAATACTAAGAATGGTTCTTGAGTCACTGCAAAGATTGCAGGAATCGAATCTAAAGCGAACATCACATCCATCACTGCAATTGCACCGATTACTAGCATCATTGGTGTTAAGAGCCACTTGCCACTTTGTTTAATTAGCAGTGCATTACCGTGAAAACTATCACTCACAGGCATAATTTTACGCAGTAATTTTTCAGGGTAAGGGCTAATACTGTCTTCACCTTTGTCTAGTGCAAGCTTAACACCAGTGGCAATTAAGAAAGCAGCGAATACATAGAGAACCCAATGGTATTGAGCGAGCAACTGAGCGCCAACAGCAATCATAATCGCTCGTAGGACAAGCGCCCCTATTACACCCCATAATAATGCTCTAGGTCTTAAATGCTCAGGTACCTGGTATTGACCGAAAATCATGGCAAATACAAATAAGTTATCAACGCTCAGTGATTTCTCTAATAAATAACCCGTTATAAACGCGATAGAAGCTTTCTGAGGCGAGTAATCACTTGAAGGTGAATAGACATCCCAGAATAAATAAATGGAGCCTGCAAAAACGAATGCGAGCATTATCCAGAAAACGCTCCAAGTGCCAGCTTTTTTGATCGTGACATTAACGCCGCGTGTTTGATAGATATCAATAGCAACCAGAACAAGCGTTAACAAGAAGAAACAAGCGTAAGTAATAGTACTTGATGAATTCAATACAGTTTCACTGCTCGATGCCACAGAGCTTACAGTTACAGAGCTAGAGTTAACAGCACTTGCAGTCGCTATACTTGCGCTAACTAAGTTTGATATAACTGAGCTTGAAGTGTCTAAGCCTGAAGAAGCGAGGCTTGAAACGGTGGAACTAATTGATGATATAGATTCAGTTGGGTTCATTATCCCTCCGGGCGGAAGGACTTTCATTAGACCTTCCGCAAACAAAACTAATTAAGAAAAACACTGTATAGATCCAGTGTTACTCAATGTTGATTGCGTTGGTCTCGTTGAAGTGAAATTGGGATTTCACCTTTATTTACCGGATAAGCTCTTTGGCTTAACGAGATGACGATAAATAAACTTGCGCTAACTACTCCCCAAACGAGTGGATAGTAGTCCTCAAATTTTCTGACGTCTATATAAATTTTACCAAAATAAACAAAAGGAGCATTTCGCTCCTTTTATGTCATCACGCTGTAGTAAGAATGTTACTTCTATAGGGCTGATTATTATGTTTTTTCTATACATTAATTGCATTTTAATTAAGAGCTAAGGTCTAATACGAAAACATAATAAACGGTATTAGGAACATTCTAGACACCAGAAATAGGTACAAAATAAACCAGTACCGACCAAGCTGAAACCCAACCTACAACGACAACTGCATCTACCCAATCTTTATTCCACATCTGATTTCTCCCAAGCCTAATATCCTTTATTAGGGTCAAGAAAAATAGAGCAAAAACCATACCGAAAGTACGCGAGTTAACACCTTTATTTTCGAAAATTTTCAGCCATATTACCTATCTGTACATTACCCTTCGCAAACGCACGCGAGGCAATCATAGCCATTATTATTACCTAATGCTTGAGGTTGATCGGTCAAGAACTCGATGAAACAATCGGCCATTGAAACATTAGTAACCAATCCTTCATCCAGCATATCTAATACTGCACCATAGCCTTCTTTACCTTTCATGGTATAAGCAGATGAAGTACCTATATAGGTTTGATTAGGTATGACCTTCTGCCATCCCATCGCTTCCGTGTAAATTTCCAAGTGGCTGATTCTATGATTGATCGGGTGTTCTTTGTGATAACAGAATTTAAGGTTATGGGTATATGGAAAGCTACCAGTACCCGTGCCCACTACACCATTGTCTATTGAATTGTTAATTGCCCCCTCTAGCATTGCCATCATTGTACTGCCCAGTACGGTATAAACGCCAATAGGCACGGCAAACGGAAGCAGTTTTCCGGCAATATCTGCCACAGATACATCGCCGGCATTAAGTGAATTTCTGACTCCACCAGCATTATGGATAGCAAACTCAACTTGGTGCCCTTTCTTATTCATCATGTAATGAAAAGACTGCGCAACAAGAGGGGCTAATTCACTTGCGCCTTGTTCATCAGGCACTCGCACATGGCGAAGTTTTTTATCTGTAGAAGCGATCACTTGTTGCTGAAGCTTTCTTACTCTTGGTAAATACTTATCAACAAGAATGCTCTGAATGCCAGAGTCTTTCTTACACACAATAATATTGGGGTGCTGGTGCAAATAGTTACATGCAAACTGATGGGCTTGATCATTGCCTTCTTCACTCATTTTGGCATCTAAAAATAATCGGCGCCCCAGAAGCAACTCATTTTTTCCGTTAAAACTTATGACTTCACCTTCAGCTGAGAACTCAATCTCACAATGACCTAAACTCATAGAGTGGAAACCGGCTTGAACGACATAAGTGCCATCAATTAAGACACCGTATTCATCATCTTTTACTAAACCCACGCCAGAAAAGTCACCCTGTAACCTATGACTATGCCCCCCCACGATGACACTGATTCCTTCAATTTTGCTCGCTAGATCTAAATCTGCTTCATAGCCTAAATGGCTGAGCAAAATAATTTTGTTAATCCCTTGCTGGTGAATTTGTTCAATCGTCGCTTTCGCTGTATTCAATGCGGAGGTAAATGGCGTATCCAGATCTGGGTTGGCAATGTCTGCCATTTTATCGATGCTTAAGCCAAAGATTGCGATCTTTTCTCCATCAAAATCTTTGGTAATAAAAGTCGCGCTATGGGTTTCAGGGATGTAAGGCTTAATAATGGGGTTATCAGATAAGGTATGAGTTTTATTGATATCTTCATTCGATAAATCCCAGTTACCTGCCAGTAAAGGAAACTTAATCTTTTTAGCGAAGATAGCCACCGGTTCATTACCCATATCAAGCTCGTGATTACCCAATGTCATTGCATCTATATTCAGAGCATTCAACAAGTCGGCATTCGCTTTGCCTTTAAATAATGAAAAGTACAAAGTACCTTGGAAACAGTCTCCAGCATGCAGAAACAGTGTGCCCTTACCTTGTCTTGTTGCTTCATCTTTTAATTGTTTAAAACGTGTTGCGATTCGAGCAAACCCGCCAGTACTAACATAAGGTTCGATGATTTGCTTATTCACATTTAGTGATAGCTGTAATGACGTTGGTTCAAAGTATGAGTGGGTGTCATTAATGTGTGCCAAAACAATTTTGGTCGGCTTATTATTTTTAGTCATATGATTTCTCTCTTTGTCCCATTCATACTAGGTGGAGAATCATGACAGAATCGTGAATTTTATGAAACAAGACTGCAAAAAAATCTCACTCTTATTTCAGTATAGAAAAGAGTGATTTCTACCAAAAGATTTTGATTTGTGACCAGGCAAGACACCAAACGGTGAATTTTCTATTATGATGAAAGTAATCTGTTAGCTTTCAAACAATTAGCAGATACACCAGCAGGAGTAAGCCTATGCAATTAGAAAGAATAGAAATTTCTGGCTTTCGCGGTATCAAACGTATGTCTTTAGCTTTTGATGAGCTCACCACTCTAATAGGTGAAAATACGTGGGGTAAATCGTCTTTATTAGATGCACTTTCAGTCGTATTACCCGCAGATGGCATCCCCTATCATTTCGAAATGCCCGATTTTCATGTCGACTATTCTGTTTCTCACCCACAATCTCAGCACCTTCAAATCGTCCTTTCTCTTAAAGCTAATGACAAAAGCGAACTTAATGCTGGTCGATACCGAAAATTAAAACCGATTTGGGTTCAAGACGAATTTGGCGTCTTTCGAATCTATTACCGAATTAGTGCAACCCTTGAGCAATACGAAACCACTACCCATTACGCCTTTCTAGATTTAGAGGGAAATCCTCTTAAACTTCACCACTCTGAAAAATTGGCGCAAGAATTAATGACGCTTCACCCGGTAATTCGCCTGCGTGATGCTAGGCACTTCGAGCGACCATTTAATGCTCAAACAGCTAAAAGCAATGGCAATGGCAATGGCAATGGCAATGGACAGACTAACGGTAACACTAGAGTTGAAAAACGAATTGATAACACTTGCCGACGTTTAATGGCTATTCCGGGGCATGTAAACAAAGGTGAAATGCGTAGCAGCCTTAATTCAATGCAAAGTTTAATTGAGCACTACTTTTCATTTAAGAGCTTAACAAGAAAGAATCCTCGTAAACCAAGGGACGGTTTACTCTATTCATCAGGGGCAAATGACAAAAGTATTCACCAAATTGTAGAAGAAACGAAAAACAAACAAACTCAACTGCTGTTTATGGGACTGTTGAATGCCTATTTACAAGCAAAGGGACCAACCGATCTAAGGCGTTGCGCTCGCCCTTTATTGATCCTTGAAGATCCTGAAGGTCGTTTACACCCGACACACCTTGCTAGAGCTTGGAGTTTATTGCAGAAGTTACCCATGCAAAAGATCTTAACGACTAACAGTGGTGACCTTCTTGCAGCTGTACCTCTACAATCCATTCGTAGGTTAGTCCGTCAATCAGACAAAACTGTCGCAAATCAGCTATCTACAAACAAATTCTGTAAAGATGAACTGCGTAGAATCGGTTTTCATATTCGTTTTCACCGTTCTGGTGCTTTATACGCAAGGTGCTGGTTATTAGTAGAAGGAGAAACGGAAGTATGGCTTTTCAATGAGTTAGCGAATCAATGTGGCTATAACTTAGCAGCCGAAGGCGTTCAAATCATTGAGTTTGCACAATCCGGTTTGAAAGCTCTTATCAAAGTAGCCAAAGAGTTTGGGATTGATTGGCACGTAGTGACTGATGGAGATGCCGCTGGTAAAAAGTATGCTTCCACTGTTATTTCACAGCTCGGGCACGATCAAGAGAGACATAGACTGACAGAACTGCCAGATAAAGACATTGAGCATTATTTATATGCGAATGGCTTTGAAACTTTTTTTAGAGATATGGTGAAGATCCCGCATGATCACCCTATTCCAGCCAAAAAAGTGGTAATGAAAGTCTTAAAAAAACACGCAAAACCCGACCTAGCTTTAGCTATTGTTTCTTATTGCGAAAGTCGCGGTCAAGAGTGCATCCCTCTGCTACTTAGATGGACGCTAAAGCGTGTAATTACCATGGCAAACGGTAATACTTAACTTTCTGATTTCATATCAGAATACTTTATAGATTGATCTGATTATAACTTCTATTAAAAAAGGCACACCAAATGGTGTGCCTGTATAAAAACATATACAAATTAATCGGGGGTTAATCTTAATCCTTACAGTACAACCAACATTGTGTAAAAACTGATTTAAGCTTTCGCGTGCTTAAGCTTTTACTTGTTTAGAGTGTTGTTCTGGTAATTCAGAAGATTGGTTTGATTTTTCATGAAGCCATAAGCCCGTTGCTTTCATTAAGTATCCAAATACACCACCGAGCAGAAGTGAAGGCACAACAAGTTGCCAATCACCTGCTGCTGCAAATGTCGCACAACAACCAATGAAGGTACCAGGGATGTACCCTAGCCAAGCTTGTTTTGCTTGAATACACATAAAGAAAGCAACCACAGCCGTAATCACATAACCCAGAATTTCAAGACCTGCAAATGTTGAGCTGTGAATAATCACCATCGCCCAAAAAACGCCAGTCATGTTTGTCAGTAAGCTACTCAATAGCCCCTTAAACCCGGCAGTAGGTGAAGCAAAGTAGCTGGTGCACCCTAAGAAACCAGCCCACGAGAGTAAGCCAAAAGAAATGGCAATCCATCCCCAAAGACCTGACAAAATACCTGTTGTTAAAGAAATTGCGACTAATGTACTCATACTATTTCTAAACATTCAGTAGTTGCTGTTGCTACTACCTGTTTAGCCTCATATAAAATCAAGTATGCATACTATGTGAAGAATGGACTTTTTCTAGCGATCTAAATCACACTAACAATGTACGGTGGATTAGGTTTATCACAATAAGGAGACCGATATCGCTTAATCAACAGATATCGGTATCTAGGTTTGGGTGGGATTTTTATGAATATTATCTAAATTAGAATCTTAAAGGACCGATGGTCTACCTTTCATCATTCGTTTACCTTCTTGCTTTATACATTCAGCAAGCGGGTTTTCAGACATATCGGCACGCCAAATAAATGAAAGTGTTCTTTCCATTTCTAACTGCGGCACATTCAGTGTTACTAACTGTCCTGATTCGATAAAACGCTCTACATCTAAAAATGGTAAGCATGTTAGATATTGACCATTCGCAACCAAACTTCTCAGTACAGGAACGTGCTCATACTCACGCCATACATCAAGATCTGAAATTAAATGATGAATAGAGCTATCAAATATTTTTCGAGTGCCAGAGCCATGTTCACGTAAAACCCACTTTGCTTGCTCTAATTGAGCCAAACTGACCCTTTCACGTTTTGCAAATGGATGATGAGCCGATGCAACAACGGTTAAATGGTCTGTACACCACACTTCTTGATTCACTCGGTTGTCGTCACAGCGCCCTTCAATCACACCTAAATCATATTTGTAATCCAGAACTCCATCAATCACAGCTTGGGTACTTTGCACTCCAAGTTCAATTCTCATTTCCGGAAAGTCGTTATCAATAATACTGATGAGGTCTGGAACTAAGTGCTCTGCTGGAGTTTGGCTCGCGCCAAGTTTAAGTTCACCACTTAATAGATGCTGCTCATAAAAGCCCATCTCAATTTGCTGAGCATCTTGCAATAAACGCTTGGCTTTGGGTCTAAGCCACATCCCCCAATGAGTAAGCGCCATTTGCTTCCCTTGCCTTTCAAACAAAGGTCTGCCGAGCATTTTCTCTAGTTGTGCAAGCGACATACTGGTCGCGGATTGTGTCAGGGCTAACTTGTCAGCAGCCTGGCTCACACTGCCGGACTCTGCAACAGCGTCAAACACCGTTAGTTGCTTAAGTGAATAGCGCAATTTTCTTCCTTAATTTTATTGTCATTATTTGTGGATCCATCGCTTTATAAAACTGACGTTGTAAGCAATCAATTTCATTTTACCCTCTGAAAAATCTATATCAATATTTTTGATAAGGTTTTTAAAAATTATCAATTTTACCTAAGCACCTTCGAGCCGTAATCTGATTTGGCAGCACAGAAACACGGTCTGCAAAAACAAATAAATAAACACTTTTACTCATTAAACACTGACTCATTAAAACACTAGGAATTACGTATGAAGGATTGTTCAAGGAGGTGGTATGGCTGCCAGTACTTCTGAAAATCATCAATTGTTTTCACCGACAGAAATGATGGCTGAAGCTGAAAAGTTTGCATTAAGTAAAGCCAGTAAAACGAGCGGGATGACAATCAGCTTAGCCATTATGGCAGGTGCTTTTATCGGCTTAGCATTTTTATTCTACATAACCGTAACAACAGGTAGTGCAGATGCAGGCTGGGGGCTCAGCCGCTTAGCAGGCGGAATCGCATTTAGTATGGGGCTTATATTAATCGTGATATGTGGTGGAGAGCTTTTTACAAGTTCAGTTCTCTCTAGTATTTCATGGGCAAATAAGCAAATTACATTTGGCAAGATGCTGTCTATTTGGGGAAAGGTCTACCTAGGTAATTTCATAGGAGCAATGTTTCTTCTTGCTCTTGTGGCAGCGGCAGGTTTGTACCAATTAGATCATGGTCAATGGGGACTTAATGCTCTAAACATTGCACAACACAAGCTACACCATAGCCCAGTTCAAGCGTTTGCTTTAGGGGTGCTATGTAACCTACTCGTCTGCTTGGCTATATGGCTAACATTTAGTTCAGCCAATGCCATGACTAAAGCAATGATGACAGTTCTACCCGTAGCAATGTTTGTCAGCAGCGGTTTTGAACACTGTGTTGCCAACATGTTCATGGTGCCATTGGGGATTACTATCCAAACATTTGCACCTGAAAGCTTCTGGGTACAAATAGGCGCAAGCCAAGCAAGCTATGCAGATTTGAATATTGTGCAATTCGTTACCGCGAATTTAGTACCCGTAACACTTGGCAATATCGTCGGAGGTGCAGTACTCGTTGGATTAGCTAACTGGAGCATCTACCGCCGTCCACAACTAAAAGCAACTCAAGTTGCCACTATTACTCAAACAACAAATATTACGTCAGTTAAGGAAAATCCTATGAACACTAACACTCTAGTTAAAGAAATCATGAATACTCAACCTATTACTCTTAGTGTGGAAATGCCAACTGCCGTTGCTATCGATACACTTTTGGATGCTAACCAAGTTGGCGCTCCAGTATGTGACATTGAAGGTCGCTTAGTTGGATTTTTCTCTGTGCATGACGTGATGGTTGATTTGTGGTGCCAAGATTACTTACCAGTTAAAGGTCAAAAGGTTGTTGATTTAATGAGCCGTGATGTCATCGCAATTAGCTCTACAGACAAACTTGTGGATGTTGCTGAATTCTTATGCATCGATAAAGAGCAGCTATACCCAACAACAAGCATGGGCATCGCGACTCGCTTAACTTCTCTATCTCTTGAAGAGCGAGCAAAAGCGATGAAAGTGAGCCAGCCACATATGCTGCCTGTTTTAGAAAACGGCGTGATGACTGGCATGCTCACCAGAGCAGAAGTAATGAAGTCATTACGACCAGTATACGGTGATCGTTTGAATATTGTAGAGCCAGCACAACTAGAAACGGCGTAACTAAAAACCTTAGCTGTAAGAGCATTAGTTGGTAAAACAGTAGTTAGAACGCTAATCATAAAGAATTAGTCGCCATACAACGTTAGGCTAATAGTTGGATAATAAGTAACAAATCTAAATCCACAAAGATTAAAATAAATAATAATCAAGTGGTTAGTATAGATTTAGTGAGTATAGTTCTAGTGAGAATACGGCTTAAGTTAATATGATTCTTGCTAGACGCTCTAGAAATGAATAGCTTAAATTCAGCATAATAAAAAGGCGCAAAGTAGTAATACTTTGCGCCTTTCTTCATTCTATATTTTTATGCACTCAGTCGATTGCAAAATATGCATGCTTCTTAAATTTAGAAGCCACTCACTGAAAGCATATACCTAGAAGACTCTAGGCTAAGCAAATACTACTATTTTTTTACACCTTCAACATGCAGATCCATATCTACATAGCTTGAAGCGCCCATTACTGGAATGTTGAAATCAACAAGCTCTAGACGAGTAGTACCAACGAAACCAGCACGCTCTCCGCCCCAAGGGTCTTGACCAGCACCGATGAACTCTGCAGCTATTGTAATAGGCTTAGTAACACCATGAAGAGTCAAGTCACCCATCACATCTAGTTTACCATTACCTTTATCAACAACTTTTGTACTGTTGAATTTAGCGTCGCTAAATTTGCTTGTGTTGATAAAATCTTTACTACGGATGTGCTTATCACGCTCGGCATGATTTGAATCTAAACTAGTTGTATCGATAGTTACATTTACTTTAGACGCTTCAACGTTGCTTTCATCAAAAGAAAAATCGCCTGAGAATGTGTTAAAGCGACCTTGAATAAAGCTGTAACCTAGGTGGCTTACTTTAAAGTTTACTGATGCGTGCGCACCTTTTGTATCAATCACATAATCGGCTGCGTTTGCTGCAAAAGGCATTGCCATTGCGAATGCTAGTCCTGTAGCGATAATTGATTTTTTCATTTTGAAGCTCCTATCATTTTTCGTAACGTATCGTCTTTGTCGATAATATGATGTTTAATTGCAGCTAGAGCGTGTACTGACGCCATGATGATCAGCACCCAAGCTGCGTAGTAATGAACTGAACCCGCAAGATCAGATTGATTTTCAAATAATTCACCTAAACTTGGAACGGTGAACAAATTGAATACGTCTATTCCTCTACCATCTGATGTTGAAATCAAATAGCCCGAAATAAACAATGCAAATAAATTAATGTACATAAAACCATGCACTAGTTTAGCCGCAACAACTTCATAAGGTTTCCCTTCAACAGAAGGTGACGTGGTCACATGCTTCCAAACGATTCTAATTAGAGTTAAGGCCGCTAGCAAAATTCCAGCAGAACGATGTAAATCAGGGGCAGTTTTATACCACTCACTATAGTAAGAAAGATCAACCATCCATAAACCTACACCAAATAAGCTAAAAATAGTCAGCGCTGAAATCCAGTGGATTGCTCGAGCAACTGCATTATAATTTTTGATTTTGTTTTCCATGAATAACCACACTAATACAAATGGGAATGATTTCGGCTAACTTTAACGTTGTGCCCCTTCTTGTTACACATTATTTACCAAGCTTTACATAAAGGACACAGGATGAAATGAATCAACTTATTCAAAATTTTCGAACAAGTCGTGCTTTCCCTAGCTTAAATCTCAACAATTTGCTCAATTTCATACAATTCATCTGCAATATCTAACATTTTTCTTTCCATTACTTTTTGAGCATCTTCAATACCTTTGTTGTAATAAACGGCTCCAAACTTCTTACTTACAAAATCAACAAGAAACTCTGTATCAAATTGACCGAGTTCGACATCAAGCTCATCTTGTAGGTAAACTTGCAATGAATCGGTTAACGCTTTTTTTTGATTTTTGTCTAACTGAATGTCCATCATTAATCCTCTTTTTTTACAATAATTTAAAACACTCATTATCATATCGCTAGCTACTCAGATAATTACTCGCGCTATTGTTTATTTTTGATAGAGAGATCATGAACTAACTATTTGATGATAGTCATCTCAAATGAATTTACCGTACTATGACAAACTCTCAATTTCATTACCTGGTAGTAAGGGTGCTCATTGTTATTAGATCTCGTCATTCAAAGTGTCAATCTGTTTCAAGACGATTGCCTAAAGCTCTGTGAACGCCATTACCCAACAGTCCATAATCAAGGTATTAGTGAGCATCATATCGGTAAGGCATTTGCCAGAAGAATGCAGCACACCTTTCTCAGCTTCGAGCATGCTTCTGAAATTAGCCCCTTAGATACAGTCGAGTCACCGGATTACCCGCATCATTTTAGAATCTCTTCCGAAATTGGGACAGTTTGGGTGATCACTCATCATATGGTCAGTGCAGGAAAGGTATGCCGTAAGAAATTAATGTCAGATATTCAAAGTTGGCAACAAGAATATGGCTTTGCAATACAACCTAATGACTTACTAATTTTAATTAGTGACCATTGGATCGGTAGAAATAAAAATAGCCGAGAACTTCTTCATTGGTGGATGGGTGAACTTCCTGATACTGTCAATGAATATACGCAACAGGGTATCACTTTATATAAAAGTGACTCGCAACTTGCGCATATCCTAAGCGATAATTTCAATATAAGTCCTTGTTATATAAAATTTGGACATCCATTAAAGCGTTCAATAAATCAACAAATGGTAAGGAAATATATTCAACTTTATGCCGTTCTTCAATGGCAATAGTTATTATTACTTCTCACTTTAAAATACCTTTATAATTCGACATTCATCGCAAGCTGAAAATATCGTCATAACATACAAACCCTCACTCATTCGAACCTTTACCCACTAGGTCTCAAGTGATATTTGATTCATATGCAGAAACAAAATGTAATCGATTACTAGAGTTAATTTAGACACTCGTCCATAATCGATAAATAATCATCCGTTAATTACATAGTATGCTTACTTATTATTTTCATTTCTGATAATACTAAGACTATATAAATTCACCCAATATATTAGCCATGTATTTTCAATGGTATACAGTAAAAAGTTTCAAATAAAATGTAAGTTTTGGGGGCTGTGATTGCATATTAATTAGCTAAATGGGGTGTTATTCTAAATACTCGAAATTGGGCTTTATTAATTGACAATTCACTCATACATGTCAATATTGTGACACTTGGTTAAACAATGGCTTCACCATTGTAATGTATTACTTGTAGCGTATTAAACTATGATTTTAAGTGAGAGAAGTGAGTTTATAAGCTGCATATACGTCGATGACGACATGCAGTTTGTAGCTGATTACAAAAATTTGACGCTGGGCAGTGTTTATCAACCCATATTTGATTCAACAATGACTCAAATCGGTGTTGAGGCATTAGTCCGTATTGTTGATGACAAAGGCAATACTGTACGCCCTGATGAGTTTTTTCATTCTGATGCAACCTGCAATACAGATAAGATCAATGTTGAGCGCTTAAGTCGAGTCATTCACATTAGAAACTTTGCTCAATCAGATATTTCTCACCTACATCTTTTCTTAAATGTCTTACCCAATGTAGGCGAGTTATTTGCTGTTGAAGACGTAAGTGATAGCCTGTTAGCTAAACGCCTTGTTGAACTTAATTTGTCAAGTAGTCAAATTGTCATGGAGCTTGTTGAGCTCGATGCAAAATGCGAAACCAATCTCAAAATTGCTGCAAGTTCATTAGCTGACAATGGTTTTCAAATCGCTATCGATGATTTTGGTTCAAATGCTTCAACAGTCAGTCGCGTTAAGCTAATTGCACCACACATTATCAAAATTGACCGCTCTCTCATGCTTGAGTTCGAGCAAGGGAATTCAGAGAAAATTGAAGTCGCCCTGTCTTTAGCAAAAAAAATGAACGCTAAAACTGTTATTGAGGGTATAGAAACACCAGAACAACTCAATGCGATGCAAAATCTTGGGTTTGATATGTACCAGGGCTACCACCTTGCAATGCCTGAAAAAATCAACCTGAACACTCAGCAAACAGGTTAAACAACCTATATTTAAGGCCTGTTCTCCCTGAACCAGGTCTTTTTACATTAATGGTTTCTCACCTACTCCACTAATTTCAAGTTCTGACTTCTAACTACCAATTCTTCGTATTAACAGTAATTGTTCCACTGTAATCACTACCAGCATGTGGAATTTACTTCCACTTTACCCTCACCTCTTTTTTACTTCTTATGTTTCTATGTATAGCTTCCACAAAAAAACAATTACTTTGTTAACCGCTAAAAAAACCCAGTCTTTCGACTGGGTTGGCTAAAGAATCACGAGATTAAAAATCCTTTTATCCGGCAGTGGATGGTTTGATTCTATATAAGATAGCGAACATCACAGGTACAACGATTAATGTAAGTACCGTAGCAAAGCCTAAGCCTGCCATTATTGTTATTGCCATCGAGCCAAAAAATGCATCAAATACCAAAGGTATCATGCCTAAAATAGTGGTTAACGCTGCCATTGAAACAGGTCTAACACGGCTAATTGCACTATCAACTACAGCTAAGTAAGGGTCTTTACCTGTTAATAGTTCGCTGTTGATCTGGTCAAGCAGTACAATACCGTTCTTCAAAATCATGCCGCTTAGGCTCAGTAAGCCTAAGAATGCTGTGAAGCTGAATGGCATATTGGTGCTCAACAGACCAATAGACACACCAATGATTGATAGAGGTACTGTGAACCAAATTACGAGAGGCTTACGTACCGAGTTAAACAGAAGCATAGTGATGATGAACATCAGCAAGTAACCCATTGGCAACGAACCAAACAGGGACTCTTGCGCATCTTTAGAACTTTCGTATTCACCACCCCAGCTAATGCCATAGCCTTCTGGTAAATCTAATGCTTCTACCTTTGGTTTCACACGCGCAAACAAACTCGCAGGCGTTTCATCCCCAAGTACATCGTGGTCAGCCAGTACCGTTAGTGTACGTTTTCTATCTCGACGCTGAATCAGTGGTTCTGACCATTGAAGCTCTACACCATCAATCACCTGTTCAACCGGAATGTAAGTTTGCAGCGATGGGCTCCAAATCTTCACTTTGTTCAGTGATTCAAAATCAAAGCGTTCTTCTTCTGGTAAGCGCGCTACGATTGGCAGCATGTGCGTACCATCACGCAATAATCCGATGTTATAACCGCCAAATGCCATTTGTAGCGTTTCTGACAGATCAGTTTTTGAAATACCAAGACGACGCGCTTTTGATTCATTGAACAGTGGAACTAACTCTTTAGTACGTTCACGCCAGTCGTGGCGAACATTTCTCGAGCCAGGATCCGCTAGCAAGATATCTTCTACTTCCACTGCTATGTTTCTCAGCACTTGTGGATCAGCACCAATGATGCGCGCTTCAATTTTCGAAGCTGGTGAAGGACCAAATTCAATCAATTTGAGTTGGAATGTTGGTTGTTCAAATTTGTTGGCTAAGTCCTTGTCTAGCTCTTCTAGGACTTTAAACATAGTGTCACGGTCAGTCGTTCGAACTTGCAATTGACTGTACGCTTCGTAGCTTTTCTCAGGTTGATATGTCAGAGCAAAACGTTGCATGCCCTGCCCAACGGTTGTTGTTACAAACTCCACATCATCTTGATTACGAATATAGCTTTCAACTTTTTCTGTCTGTTTGATCGTTTCACGGACATCAGTGCCTTCTGGCATCCACATATCTACGTAGAACATTGGTGTATTTGAAGGCGGGAAGAACTGTTGCTTCACCATACCGAAACCAACAACTGATACCGCAAGCAATGCAATCATGCTAACTACAGTTACCCATCTAAAACGTAATGCTAATTTTAAAGAGGCGCCAAACACAACGAATAGGATGCCTTTGTAAGGATCTTCGTTTTCATCAACCTTATCTTCTTCTTTAAGCATCATCTCAGCTAAGAATGGCGTCAGCGTTAGTGCGGTTACCCAGCTCAAAAACAATGAGAAACACAGCACCCAAAACAATGAGCCCATGAATTCTCCGGTTGCATCTTTCGATAAACCGATAGGCGCAAAGGCAGTGATAGCAATAATGGTTGCGCCTAGTAGTGGCCATTGTGTTTGCGTCACAATGTCTTTAGCAGCTTGAAGTTTAGTCTTGCCTTTTTTCAAGCCAACCAAAATACCTTCAACCACAACAATCGCATTATCCACCAGCATACCCAGAGCAATGATCAAAGCACCCAGCGAGATACGGTGCAATTCTACATTGTTGTAGTCCATGAGAATGAAGGTGCCGAAAACAGTCAACAAAAGTACTAAACCAATGATTAAACCACTGCGTAAACCCATTGCGAAAAGCAAAACGATAATAACAATCGCAACGGCTTCAATCAGACTAATTAAAAAGTCAGCAACTGATTTATCGACTTCCTGCGCTTGGTTGTAGAAATAGTTAAGCTCTACACCCGCTGGTTTAATGCTTTCTAAGCGATCAATTTCTGCATCAAGTGCTTTACCTATTTCAACAACGTTTACGCCTGATGAAAATGCAATGCCGATATTGATGGCTGGCTTGCCATTGTAAGTTAGTACATTTCCGGGTTTCTCTTGGATTCCTCGTGTAACGTCAGCTACGTCTTTTAATCGAATCAAGTTGCCCGTATCACGACCATGAATGATCAGGTTTTCAAGCTCTTCAACCGTACTCAATGTACCATTGGGTTTGATTGTTAAGCTTTGACCATTCAACATAACTTCACCAGCAGAAACTACATTATTCTGCTGTGCTAATAGTGAATTCACGGTACCCATATCTAGGTTAAGAGCAGCTAACCTCTCAAGGGACATCTCAACAAAAAGTTGCTCTTGTTGGTTACCAGCAATGCTGACTTTACCAACACCTTCTACCAATTCGATTTCTCGAGTCAGGTAATCTGCGTATTGCTTAAGCTCAACGTAGTCATAACCATCCCCTGTCAGCATCATCATCACGCCAAATACATCGCCAAAATCATCGATGATTTGAACAGAGTTAACACCACTTGGAAGTGTCGGTTGTAGATCGTTGATTTTACGGCGCATCTCATCCCAAATTTGTGGCAGCTCATCAGGACCGTAATCCATCTTCATACTAACCATAATTTGAGACATACCATTCGACGAGGTTGAAGTAATCTTGTCGATATAAGGAAGCTGTCGTATCTCTTTTTCAAGTGGATAAGTCAGTTCCTCTTCAACTTCCATTGACGTAGCGCCAGGGTAAGTTGAAATAATCATTGCATCTTTAATGGTAAAAGCTGGATCTTCTAAACGGGATAGGTTGCCAAAAGAAGTCACACCGCCAATGGCTAAAATGACTAGAAATAGCCAGCTGATTACTTTATTTTTTATTGAATATTCTGCGATGTTCATTCTGTTTTTCCTGACAATTTGATTCCGTCACGGAGTTTTCTTAGATTTGAATTTACGAGTAGCTCGCCTTGTTCAACACCATGAGCGATAAGAGCCCCTTGACCGCTGATCTTGTCAACTTCAACTGCGCTTCTGAATGCTTTGCCATCATCCATTTTCCAAACATAAAACTGGTTTTCTGCAGCACCCGCTTGCAGTGTCGTCATTGGGAGCAGGTAACCTTGTACATCACTTAAACCAGCTTTTGCCATATCGACATTTACCGTGACGCTTGTACCCGGGAGAATCTCATTTTCTGGTTGCGGCATTTGCATCCAAAATTCATAAGTACGAGATTGAGGGTGGAGTTCACTTGTGTGCTCTAAATAAGTCAGTGGGTATTGATCAATGTGACCACCAAATGTTGCTTGAGGATGGTAGGAGCTTGAGCGCATTTCAGGGCTAATTGATGCCAAGATAGAATCTGAAACTTGAATGCGCACATACACTTTGTCGTTTTGATAAACACTTAATAACGTTTCACCTGGTGTCGTATTTTCAAAACGCTGTTTATCTACTGTGGAAATTGTTCCCGAGAATGGTGCTAGAAGTTCGGTATAGCTTAGTTTACGTTTTGCAGCAGCAAAATTAGCCGATGCCAACTTATAATTAGCCGTCAACTGATCATGCTCTGATTGCGAAAGCATCTTTCTGCCAAACATCTCTGTACCACGAGCCAACTGCTTACTTGCAAGTTGGAACTGCGATTTAGCATCCGTTAAATCTTGAAGATAAGTAGCGTTGTCTAGAGTTGCAAGTAGCTGCCCTTTTTCGACATTATCGCCAGCTTCAACCAATACTTGCTGAATTTCGCCAGACAACTTAAATGCCAAAGGTGTCAGTTCAGCAGGCATAACTTGACCATTAAAGCTTCTGAATTGATCAGTAAGTGGTGCGTCAACTTCAAATGTTGAAACTAAAAGAGAAGGTTGTTCTCGGTGAGCCACTTCATTGTTGCAAGCTTGCAACAGCAATGCAGACAAAACTACAACGGATAATTTAGAAAGGTTCATTAAATACCACCCTCACGTAACCAAGCTTTTACTTGCTGTCCATCAGATAACACATCTACACCTGCTTCTACGATAAGGTCTCCAGAGGACAGACCATCGATCACATTGCCTTGACTATTTAGAGTAACTTCAACTTTAGAGATAAGCTGTGAATCTGGGTTATAGCGCCACAGTTCACCACTATCTGCGTTTTTACTTAGCCAAGCTGAATCAACAATTCCAATACCGTATTCAGATTTATTTTTCTGAACTTCAACTTGCGCTGTCATGCCTGAAAGCAGATTAATGTCTTCATGTTTTGCAATAGACACAACCGCCTCATAACTATTAGTGTCTTCATCTGGTTGAGTTGAAATTTCTTTAAAACGAGTCGGTATGCGAATGCCGCGGTGGCTATCCATTACAACCCACATATTTGAATTGGATAGATCTTGAATTGAGCGGTCTTCCAGTTTCGATACCGGAATAGAGAAAGTTACATCCATTTCGCTGTGGTTTAGAATGTTAAGTACCGGCTGCTTTTCTGCAATCAATTGATATTGCTTACCAAATACCATAGACACTACACCATCGAATGGAGCGACTAATGCGGTATAGCCTAGGTTCGTTTTTGCTTGGTCTAACTCAACTTCAGCCGCTGTAAAAGTGTTTACGGCTTGATCGTAGTAATCAGTACTTACAAGTTTTTTCTCATACAACTCCGACGCTTGTTTGTACTGGCTATTTGCTAAGTCAAAACTAGCCTGTGCAGCATCAACCGCAATACGGAAGTCTGTTGCGTCTAATACAGCTAACACTTGACCTTTCTTTACTTCTTGCCCCATACGAACAGAGAAAGTTTCAATATCACCACCGACTTGAAATGAAAGTGCCGCGCGATCAGTTGCGTCAACTTTAGCAATAAAGCGATCTAATGCCATTTCACTCTGCAAAGGCACTTCAAACAACTTTACTGGTTTAACAACCAATTCATTTTCTTCTGATTGAGCTTTATCACACCCGGTGAGAACGCTGCTTAACAGTAACGCCATAATCGTAATGCTGATTACTTTAATAGACCTATTGGGCTGCATAATGCATCTCCATTTATCATTATAATTTATTACACAGGTGTGCAGTATATTGAAATTGAGACATTACACAAGTTTTACTTTCCACGTGTACAGTATTTTTTATTATGACAAAAACAGTGTAGAATCTATTCCAGCTATTATTAATGTAGAATTTGATATGACAGAGAAGAAGCAAGGCAGAAGAAGCGCAAAAGATGCTGAAGAAACACGCTTTCAAATTATGACAGTTGCTGCAGAGATGTTTTGCGACTTAGGTTATGAGCGTGTATCACTAAGAAATATTAGTGAAAAAGCGGGTGTCTCTCACAGCCTTATTCGTCATCACTTTGGTAGCAAAGAGAAAATATGGCACTCAATAAGTGATTGTTTACACTCATACTTTCAATCTTACATTAGTAAGATAATGCAAGAGCTACCAAAAGACATTACGCCAAACATCTCCATTTATTTGTTTTCTATGCGACTTTTTACCAACATGATTCATTCGCGTAGACCTATGCAATTACTCTCGGATTCCGTTCGTCAAACAGACAATCTAGTGGATTACTTCATCGACAATGTTGGTGATCTTGAATATGAAATTAATATGTTGGCTGACCAATTTAACGATGCTAACCCAGATAACATCGTCAATATTTACGAAATAAAATGGCAAATGATCATGTATGCCAATGGAGCCGTCTGTTTGACTCCGTTTATGGAAAGCACTTGGAACGAAGGCGATATGAAAGCCACTTCTGAAGAAGCTTTGATGAAGCATTGGCAAATGTTCAATTCACAAATGATCAGTAAGTTTCAAGTTGAAGATGAGTGGGTGCTTAACCCGAGTTGTCTAGAAGATCTGATTTATGATGTGCCTTGTGTTTGGAAATGTAACCACGATCAAGCGTAACCAGAAAGAAAATACAACTTTACTTTCTCAGATACAAAAATGCGCCGTTACAGAGTTTCTGTAACGGCGCATTTTTATGTGTAATCAGTTAATACCTTAACAAGGGCGATACCTTATCGACGGGATTGACCTCGACCTTGATGAATTTTCAATTTAGCTTTCATCTTTCTTTTTTCTGACGAGCGGCTTTTTCCTCGCCCACCACGTTCTGGTGCAGAGTCATCCACCAAACTTGGCTCAAAGCCTTTGAGCCACTCTTGAGGAAGTCTATTACCAAGCAAAGTCTCAATAGCTTCAAGAAGATATTCTTCGTCACGTCCCATTAAAGAAACAGCAAGACCGCTATTGCCAGCACGCCCTGTTCGACCAATTCGATGTATATAATCTTCCGCTTTATAAGGCATATCATAGTTCACAACTTGTTCTAGCTGCTGAATATCGATACCACGAGCGGCTACATCAGTTGCAATTAGTGCTCTTACTTTACCTGATTTAAAATCATCTAGTGATTTTTGACGCGCACCTTGGCTTTTATCTCCATGAATGGAAGCAGCTTTAATTCCATCTAACTTTAATTCTTTTACAAGGTCATCTGTGCCCTGCTTTGTTTTAGTGAAGACTAATACTTGTTGCCAGTTTTTAGAGCCAATTAAATAAGCAAGTAACTCACTTTTACGCTTTTTATCCACTGGATAAACTATCTGTTTAACCGTTTCAGCTGTGCTATTTTTCGGCGTCACCTGAATTTCACTAGGTGATTGCATCATTCGGTGAGCAATCGTTTTGATTTTATTATCGAATGTAGCTGAAAAGAAAAGCGTCTGACGAACATCATTCATGCGTTTCAAAATACGCTTAATGTCAGGTAAGAATCCCATATCAAGCATTCTATCTGCTTCATCTAGTACCAAAGTCTCAGTCTGGCTTAACATGATATTTTTTGTAAAAACATGGTCAATTAAACGACCAGGTGTCGCGACAAGAATGTCGGCTCCTGACCTCAAATTGTCGGTTTGTACTTTCATACTTGTACCGCCGTACGCAACCACAATCTTAAGGTCGGTTCCTTTTGCATAACTCACCAAGTTATCAAACACTTGCTGGGCCAGCTCCCTTGTCGGCACTAAAATCAATGCACGAACTAATTTAGGGTTTGGGATCACGTTATCTTTTGTCTCAATTAATCTTTGAATAATAGGTAAGCCAAACGCTGCCGTTTTACCAGTACCGGTTTGTGCGCCTGCTAAAACATCTTTGCCTTCTAAAACCAATGGTATTGCTTGCTCTTGCACGCTGGTGGGCGTTGTGAAGTTCAGCTCAGATAACGTCGACAATAATTGCTCAGTTAAGCCAAGTTGATCAAAGGCTTTGGTGGATTCAGACATAATAAGTTGCTCAAAGATTAAATAGGCGCGGATTGTAGCAAACCTACATAAAACTGTTTAGCTTTCGTGATTATTTTTCTGTATTTCAAGCTGATTGAATTGGTAGGCGTTCATTAACACGATAGGATAGAAAGACTCAAAGTGACACTGTAGCGAACTGTAGTGATCCTCTAAATCTTTAAAGCAGTGTGCCAGCGCTGCTAATTTTGGCCTTCTTAGAGCCATGCGTTGCAGACGACTTCTATCGACTCCATGCTTTGATAAGACTCAAGCCAACGACCTTGACTCATTTTCTCGTGAACAAATACGAAGTTTTCAGACCAATGCGGTTCAACTTCATGCTGAATCGTTCGATGTGAGTTTTGACAAAAGTTGAATAACGGCTGTGGGTGATACTTTGACCAATTCTGAGCGAGGCAATGATCCCAAAACACATCTAAAGCAATTGGCGAATAACGACGAGTTTCATTAGAAAATAACCGCTTACACTGCAAAGTTATCTCGTGAGTGTCCGTAAAACTATCAACAAAACGATGAAGCTTAATACCAGCACATAATTCAGGATTATAGTGTTTTGAAGGATCACCTTTAACAAAATCTCCCAGTAAATTACCGGCAAGACTACTTTTGCAATGCTGAGCGATATGAAGATGGGCGAGAAAATTCATTGAACCTCATTAAAGCATGCTTAATCGTATACGGTTGTGAACGTATTCATCATCTCTACTACAAATAGAAAACATTGACTATAAACTTATTGTTTGAAAGCTTATTTTTTGATGATGTAATTCTAGCGAACTTTACGAGGTTCAGGTTAAACAATGTGATAGCTAAACAAGTTAATGGTTAATAAATCGATGCTTAAGCTAATTAATAGTTAGCGCAAATTATTCAGCTGGTTTGAAGATGTCTTCAGCGAGTTGCTGAATCATTTGCTCATAATCTGATAACTGGATACCAATTTCCATGGCATCTAGCAATTCCAAGTTTTCTTCGTTTGTGTATTGGTCACTCATATTGTGCCCTTCTATTCCTTGATTCGGACCTAGCGTCCATTTACTGATAACGTCTTGCACCAGTACTTTTTATCAAACTAGTTGTATCTAATATATATGACAGTTTTAAGACAAGACCAATCTCATAAATTTATATTTATGAACAAGATCATGGTAAATCGTTTGCGTTTCTGCCGACCTCATTAAAAAACCAAAATGCGTAAACATTAATTTACAGTGGATATTTTATATTACATTTACAGTTGTAAATTCCATTAAAATTCTACAAAATAGAGTCATACAAGATGATAACAGCTATTTTACCACCTAAAATTGGTTTAATTATCTTAAACAAACCCTCTACGTAAAGAATTATATACAATGAATAAATCAAAGGTTTTTGGTAGTACTTTGATCATTGCTGGCACAACAATTGGCGCGGGCATGTTAGCTTTGCCACTTGCATCTGCTGGGATTGGTTTTTCAACATCTTTAATTTTAATGCTAATACTTTGGGCATTAATGGCATTTACCGCTTTGCTGATGGTTGAATTACATCAATTCGCGGATAACGATGCGACTTTGCATACCTTAGCTGAGAAAATTCTAGGGACAAAAGGGAAATGGGTAGCGAGCTTTGCTGTTATGTTCCTATTTTATGCTTTATGTGCGGCATATATTGCTGGTGGTGGTTCACAGTTTAACCAACGTATATTCGACTTATTCGACATATCTCTTGATAGCCAATTAACCACACTTTTATTCACTGTACTGGTCGCAGTAGTCGTGACGATTGGTACGCACAGTGTTGATAGAGTCAACCGAGTACTGTTCAGTTTAAAACTTATAGCAATGGTTTTAGTACTTAGTTTCTTAGCGCCTAACATCACTTCTCAGTACTTAATGAGTATGCCAATCCAACAAGGTTTAATAGTTGCAGCGATTCCCGTTGTTTTTACTTCATTTGGTTTCCACGGCAGCATTCCATCCATCGTCAAATATTTAGATGGGGACGTAAAATCTTTACGTAAAGTAATGCTCATTGGCTCTGCATTACCATTGATCATTTACGTCTTTTGGCAAGGGGTAACGTTAGGAGTGGTTAGCCAAGAAACACTATTGGCAGACTCAAGTTTAGGGGCTTTGCTTGTGTCTTTATCTCAGACCGTTCAGCAATCTAATTTAAGCGTAATTGTAGGTATCTTTGCTGATCTAGCACTGTTAACTTCATTTATTGGAGTGAGTCTTGGACTATTTGAGTTCATGGGCGACTCAATGGGGAAACATTTAGGCAGTGCTAAACGCGTTAAAACTGCAATCATTACTTTTGTACCGCCTCTAGGGTTTGCTTTATTTTACCCTCAAGGCTTTATCACCGCACTTGGTTATGCCGCAATTGCATTGGCTGTATTAGCCATCTTACTGCCTACCATCATGGTTCATAAAGTACGTACCCAACCTCAATCCTTAGTAATGGCAACATCGGTTCCAGCTTCTAATGCTAGCCAAACAGAAAGCTTATACCAAGTACGCGGAGGCTCTAAGTCTCTTATTATCGCAGGCGGTATCGGGTTACTTATCATTAGCTTTCAATTGATGATCTCTTTTGGGATGTTACCTTCTCTAGGTTAAGATTCCGTCGCTAAAACAGCCCCTTAATTATTATTAAAGGCTTCTTACTATAGAAGCCTTTTTATTTTAGAAGTACACATACATTCTGCAACTTCTATACTAATAAATTGTTACAAGTATAGTCAGCCAACCCAAAATAATACCAAGTTGCATATTAATGAAAATGCTTAAGATCTCATAAATATGATTCATGTAACACTATGTTTCAAAAATAGCAGATTTGTATCACGTTTTTATTAGGTCGTGTTTATTAAAGTTCAACGTAATGGATATACCGTGGAGTCTTTATGAAAGAAGTTGAATTTCGAACGATAGATAAATTATTTATTAAGATGTCTATCAACGATAAAATGTGGGTAATTTTCTTTATCTTCCTTATGGCACTGAGCTCTGTTTCTGGTGCTCGATATTTTTCAAGTGTCGATAAAATCAATGATAGTGCAAAACAGCAAGTTGAAATGAAACTTGATGGGATACTCACGGTTCTGGATAACCCTTCAGAGCAATACGGTAAGCTTCAATCAGCTTCATCACCAAGTGACACCATCATCAATCGAAACGGTTTAGTTACGGCGACTGCACAAGGAAAAGATGGAAAATACTATTCTCTTTCACTCCCAAGCAGCAATACAGAACAACAGAAGCAGCAAGCACTTTATTCTTTCCTTTTAAGCTACTTGTGGTGCATTCCTTTTGCACTCTTTGTGTATTGGGTGGCAACCTTCCTTGGTGGTGCGCTTTGGGTGCTTTACTCAACCACACAGAAAATTGGCGATGGAGATTTAACTTCTCGTTTGGGCTTCCACCCAGGGCGAGATGAGTTTGGTACGATTGGTTGTGCACTGGATCGCTCAATGGACACATTAAGTGAACTAGTGAATAACGTAAATGAAAGTGCATCGACATTAAGCGAAACATCTTCATCATTTGAAACTGAAATGAAACGTAGCGAAAGCCAGATTTCTAGTCAGCACGCTTCACTTGATTCGGTAGCTACTGCAATGGATCAAATGACAGCTTCAGCTCAAGAAGTATCGAACATTTCGGCTCGTGCTACTCAGCAAAATGAACATGATGCACAGCATGTACATAATAGCCATGCAAAAGTTCAGCAAGCTATTTCTGAGATTTCGACTCTTTCAACATTAATTGAACAAACTTCGTCTTCAGTGACAAGTTTGAACGAAAATACCAACCAAATTAATGAAGTGATCACCACGATTAATGCTATTTCAGAACAAACTAACCTGCTTGCCTTAAACGCTGCGATTGAAGCAGCACGTGCTGGTGAGCAAGGTCGAGGTTTCGCAGTAGTAGCTGATGAGGTTAGAACCCTTGCGAGTCGAACTCAATCTGCGACAGTTGAAATACAAGCGATGATTGAGAAACTGCAAAGCGAAAGCCAAACCATTGCAACTATCACTCAGCAAACCGTTAGTCAGGCTCATACGAGTAGCGACTTAATTTCCAATATTGGTGGTGACGTCAATGCGATTGCAGATTCTGCACAAGCTTTAATGGATATGAGCATACAAATCGCGACATCTGCCGATGAACAAAGTAGTGTAGCAAATACTATTGCGGCGGAACTTAATGACATTCGAAGCCAATCTGATGTGATACGAGAAGTTGCTCAAAGCTCATCAAGCGGCGTTTCAAAGCTAACCGATGCTTCTGTAAACTTGTCTAATACACTTGCTCGATACCGTACTAGCTAAAAAAATCAGCAGTTTACTTACGTAGATAATGAAAAAGGACTCAAAATAGAGTCCTTTTTTGTACATCATAGCTTTAGTTCATCATAGCTTTAGTTCATCATTGCAACGCTTCGACCAACTATAAATAACGACAAACCTAGATTCGAGCAACCATACAGTGACCTACCTAACCTACATTGACACAAGTTCCTTACCAGCTTTCGCATCGTTTGGTTCGGTCTGAACTTGATCATGTTCTCTAAAAAATAAGCTATACAAAACAGGTACCACACCTAAAGTAAGTAAAGTCCCTACCGCCATACCAAAAATCATCACAATAGACATTGAGTACCAGAATTCACCACCAGATATCGCAAGTGGTACAAGACCAAGAATAGTCGTCAATGTTGTCATGACAATCGGTCTGAAGCGAGTTACACAGGCTTCAATGATAGAATGGTTGATATTCCTACCTGAATTACGATTTTGTTCAATACAGTCGATTAGAACAATCCCATTATTAATAATAATACCTGCAAGACTGAATATCCCTAACATCGCCGGAAACGTAAAATACGCATCCATAATCAGCAGTCCTGATACCGCACCAATTAAAGACAAAGGAATCGTCAGTAAAATAATCGCCGGTCGGCGTATTGAATTGAATTGCAGTAGCAGCAATAAAATCATAGCAGCGAAACATTGAGGCAGGTAACCAAACAGAGCACCATTAGCTTTGCTCGCACCTTTAAGCTCTCCTCCTAACGCAATATGATAGCCCGGCGGCAAATCGATTTGCTCAAGAGTCGGTTGTATGAGCTTATTCAGCTCACTGGCTTGCAGTGATTCATGCTTGAGACTTATTGTTACTGTTCGCTCAAGGTTAAAGCGTCGAATGATAGATGCTTCACTTGTCGGTTCAATCGTTGCAAACTGTATCAATGGTAAAGCAGCACCATTAGTTGACGATATAATTTGAGTCGTGAATAGTTTATCTATCGACTTTTCATCTTCAGATGCTTTTACCACAACAGGAATCACATCCTCATCGTCACGATAACTTGTGACCTCATGCCCTCTTAAATAGCTGTCTAAGCTTGTCGCTATATCTCGGCTGCTAACTCCAGCTCTAAGAGCCTGAGCTTGATCAATATTGAGTACAAGTTTAGGAACATTGTTTTCCCAATCATTACGTATACCAACCGCACCAGGCACTTGCCTTAAAGCAATTTCTATATCTTTTGCGATATTTTGAATAACTTTGATATCTTTACCAACTACTTGGTACTCAACTAACCCAAGCTCCGTTCCGCCAAGCCACATGCGTTTTGCTTGTCCACTGGCTTCTGGTAGCTGCTGGGTAATAAAGCGATTTGTTTTATTGACCATGGTCAGTGCAGATTCATAGTCTTTTGTATTCACGACCATAAACACTCGGTTTGGCACTCTATCAATGGGTGATAAAGCAAGGAAAAACCTTGGTCCACCATCGCCCACATACCGAACAGTACTAACTACATCAGGGTTTTCTTTGGCATCGAGCAACCAATTATCTAGACGTGTAGATACCCTATCTGACTCTTTAGCTGTTGTCCCAGCGGGGAGATCAACAAAAACAAGGTACTGATTACGTTCAGAACCTGGCATAAATTGCACGGTAACAAACTTAAACCCATAGATTGATACAGCGAAGATCATCAAAACGACTGTTAAAGTAATGAATCTCATTCTTAAAATTCCGCTGATAAAGCGGCGATATAATGAATGAAATAATGACTCAGGATTAGTCGTTACAGTTTCATTACTTGGTTTAATGAACCACACGCACATGACAGGTGTGGCAAACAAGCATAAGAACCAAGAAGATAACAAGGCAACGGTGATCACTTGAGACAGTGAGCGTAAGTATTCGCCTGTAACGTCTTGTGCCAACAATAATGGCATAAACGCTAAGATGGTCGTTAATGAGGACGTTAATAAAGGAACTGCCATTGATTTTGAGGCTAAAATTGCCGCTTCAGTTCGTTCCACCCCTTCAGATATTTTACTCTTAATGAATTCAGCCACCACGATGCCATTATCCACCAGCAAACCTAACGATATAATAATAGCGGCAATAGACATCCTCTGAAGCTCAACCCCCCAAAGGGACATTCCTACAACGGTCATCAAAATCGTTAAGGGCACAATGCTTCCAACGATAAGCCCCATACGAACACCAAGAAAGACCATAACCACAGCCAGTACAACCGCGACCGTTTGCATTAGGTTAGTTGTTGCAGAGCTTACAGATGCGTTCACTTTGTCAGGCTGAAATGTCGCGAGGTCGAGCTTCATACCAACAGGGAGTGCAAGCTGGCTTTCTTCTAAAAACTCGCGGACTTTAATTCCAAATTCATCACTTTGGCTGCCAGATGCCATTGAAGCCGCAATAATGACCGCTCTTTTTCCATTAAAGTAAACTGGCGTGTTGAATGGATCTTCATACCCTCTTTTTACGTCCGCTAAATCACGTAAGTAAACAGTGTTACCAGATTCTCTTTCTTGGAGGTCTAAATTTAGAATTTCATCAACAGTATTAAAGTTTCCTGTAGGTTCAATTTCAATTTGAAGAGTATCACTTTCAATACTCCCACCAGGAAGAACAACATTACGAGACTGTAGCGCTGTAACTATCTGACGAAATTGAAATTTTTCATTTTCAATTGCACCACTTCTCGTTTTAACCCAAATTCTTTCTTCATTAACCCCGTACAGTTCGACCTGTGAGACAGTTTGGATACTACTCAATTGATCTTGAAGATCTTCTGCTGTTTTTCTCAGTTCGCGGTCATCAAATCCATCACCTGTAAGTGCAATCGTCGCTGAATACACTCGCCCAAATTCATCATTAACGATAGGACCAATTGTTCCATCTGGTAATTCGCTTTTAATGCTGTCCATTCGGTTTCGTAACGTGTCCCAAATAGGCTGTAGATCGAAGTATTTATCATCCACCGTTACCGTGATTTGAGAAACTCCAGTACGCGACCAAGATTTAATTTCTGTCACTTCAGAGATCTGTTTAATCTCTCTTTCAAGCGGCTTGGTAATAAAGTTTTCGATTCTATCCGGCGACATCCCTGGAAATTGAGCAACCACAATAGCATTACGAATCAAAATTTCAGGGTCTTCTTTACTCGGCGCATTCTTGAATGTGCTGATGCCTAAAACAAAAAGCATGATTAGAAATACTTGAGTAAAACGGTGGTACTTTAAAGCAAGTTCGGTAATTTTATACATATGAGAATCCCTATAGCCCTTCCCATAATGTGACTTCTTGCCCTTCATATAAGAATGGGATACCGGCAGTCACAACTTGCTCACCTTCAACGAGGTTATTTAAGACAACTACTTCTGAATTGATATTTTTCTTTATTGATACATGGCGCTTCTCAAGACGCGATGTTGTCGGATCAACAATATATATCGCAGCATTTTCTTCAGTGTTTGCTCCTTTATCATCGAAGTTAAACGCTTCTAATGGTAATAGGACAACATTTTGGCTCGTACTTCCTATATTAAGTTGGATGTTTGCTGACATGCCATTTCGCAGTGCTGAGGAAGGTTCACTGAGTACAAGTGTTACTGCATAAGCATTACCTCGTTTCACAACCGCACCTATTTCTGACACTTGCCCAATAAATACGGTGTCGTTTAGCGCTGGAACTATAATTTGAATTTTCTCGCCGAATGTCACCTCTTGGATCAAAGCTTCAGGTAAAAGAAAATCTACTTCGTATACGAAATCATTCACTAACTCTAAGATTTTTTGACCTGAATTGACCTCAGTGTAATCGTCAATAAACACTTGGCTAATTTGACCAGAAAATGGGGCGTATAATTTGGCACGCTCAAGGTTTAATTCTGCATTTGAAAGGTCGGTGAGAGCTAATTGCTCCTGTTGGTGTTTAGCATCAAATTCGGCGTGGATAGCATTAAGTTCAGAATCGGAAACGAAGCCTTTATTATTTAATTTTTCAGATCGTTCGAATTTATCTTGAGCTTGAAGGCGTGAAGCTTTTGCTGCTCCTACCGATGCTTGCGCCTTACGAAGTGCTAATAGGAGGTTACTGGTTTCAAGTTGAGCAAGCACTTGACCTTGCTTTACTTTGTGCCCTTTGGAAACAAGTACATGATTAACTGTACCACTGACTTGAAAACTGATTGGTGAAGTTTGGGCACTTCTAATAATACCCGTAAGTTCTCGGAATTGAGTGTGGGATTGATAGACAGCTTCAGTATATTTTACGCTTCTTACCGGTTCGTCAGAAACAAGATTTGAACTATCTATTTTTTCATTACAGCCAGACAAGATTGCTGCGGATACGAGCAAATAAAAAAATTTCACAATTAAGCCTAAAGGTTATGGTACTCTATACCATCATACCTTATTGCATATTGTTAATCTATTTTAAATAGATTACCTTGAGGCTTGTCTCAAATTTCAGATCTATTCTGTAGATAACTGTCCAATATTCGAGCATAGCGTTAATCTAATATGGTGACATTTATTCGCGCTATCTTATTGCTGCTAGGTGACATTATGACTACAAAAAAAACACCGCCAAATGATATATCATGCCCTCTTTGCCAACATGATGAATACTTCATATCAGAAAATGGAGAAAAATTCACTTGTGGTTCCTGTGGGTTTCATACCAAACAATTTAGCCAAATTAATCCAACTAACCTTGTTCCAATTAACCCACAACCTCAGAGCGTGATGCATTGCTTAAGTAGTGCTTGTCATTAATCCACGCCGTAAGTTCATTTAAACTATAGATATTTAAGGTCGACGCATTATGTGTTTCGACCTTAGTTTTATCTGCAATATTAAATGTTTTTAGACAAAACGTTTTAATTCCTGCACGAATACCAGCTTCAATACCTTTCTTTGTATCATCCACATAAATACAGTCACTGGGCAAAAAACCCATATTCATTGCCGTGTATAAGATTAGATCTGGCTCAGGCTTCCAACTGTTTGCGTCAAAAGCAGAGAAGATTTTTCCTTTGAAATGATCGAACAAACCAGTCATCAATAAAGATGATTCAATCCTAGACTTGGGAGCGTTTGAAGCGATACAAAATTCAATATTTTCATTTTTTAAATATTGAATTAACTCAAACGCGCCATTCATCGGCTGTAAATGACGCAGAAATAAACTTTCCACTTCTTCACGATATAAAGGCTCTAAAATATCGAGTGAAATCGACAAACCAAGTCGATTTTGCGTCTCAGATAAAATATCGGCAAGTTTTCCACCTTGAAAATGTGTCAGAGACTCCTCAATAGATAAGTCAGCATCGAATTCTGAAAAGACATTTACTAATGCCTGACAACATAATCTCTCACTATCTATTAGCGTTCCATCACAATCAAAAATGACGCATTTAACTTCTTGTTGAACCATGCTCTACTCAATAAGCCTTGACCTAAGTTTCATAGTATAGGCTCCTCAACTTTAGAGGCATGACTGATGTAGCAATTTGCAGATGCTGACTTATTTAGCTTTGCGAAATATGAAATAGATCACGTGATTAAGCGGATATTGGAGCAATTTAAAACACTAAAGATAAAACTCGTTCTGTAGAGAAGACCGTGAGTTGGTTTATGTGGTTAGCTGAATGATGAATCTGAGTGCGTATTTCAACAACATCAGCCAAGCTCTTCATAAACGACTGAGTAAAGTATGGGGGTTAAAGCATTTTCGATGTTTTTGGAGATAAGCCGTCCATTGATAAGACGGCTCGTAGGAATTCACAATATATTTGCGTTTAATGTCCCAGTCTAAAGGGTCAGCAAAAGCTTGTTAGGTAAAAGTAATCGCACCAATACAGTAATAGCCAATATTGTCTTTGAATATTCGCCACTCAATAAGTGAAGCTGTTATTGCTGTATCTTGAAATCGACTAAGAAATGCTTTTAGCTCTCTAACCAATTTTTAGCTCTCTAGCCAATATTGAGACTTCAAACCATGGGCGTCTTTCCAAACTGATATTAATTGCTCTACAAAACTGAGTTCACTTTGACCTTGTTGCCCATGTACCACATCTGAGATGAGTAATGATTTTTCATCTGCTGTTAAAATAGCACTGGCTACCACTTCACCATTGGATAGACCAATATATAAGGTATGTTCATCACAAAGAATGATTTGGCTAAAAAATTCAAGAAGATTATCTTTGTTACTTTCATTCCTGCAAGCAGTGGCTTGGTTTAATGAAAACATCACCGTCAACTTGTGGAAATCAACTTTGTAAATTTCATCGACTTGACTTTCACCAGTATCAATACCATCAGGTGTAATAAGTTGATAAGACTTTGTCTGAGTACTTTGTTGATAAATATCTCGCCCTAGAAGGCACTCTTTTGTAGGAAAAGCAACATCCACCTGACTCAAGAGCCAGTTGTTTTTTTTGATCGCGATTGCAGGTATTTCATTATTCATTCTTTTATTACCTTTAATTGTTACCCCCAAATATCACAATTATTTGGTAGGCACACATTCGACTTAGGTGCCGAACTGCAGGCAAAAAGCATACAGACCATCGATACCAGCAACAAGCACTTTAAATACTTCATAATTTCTTCCTTTTTATCTACAACAATGGACCTTTCGTTAATGTAAGAAAAGTTCTAAACTCCTACATAAATCTTAAGTCGCTGATTAAAACAATTAGAACTCATTAAATTAAAAGGATTTCTTATGAAAAAAGCCTTAGTTGCCATTGGACTTGTAACACTACTTGCAGGCTGCTCTGATAATGAGGTGGGTGACGTATCTCTTGGTATGTTTACCATGAAAGATATCAAACTCAACACTCTTATCGACCCTGAAGTACCAGGTGTAACATGCCACGTTGCAAGCATCGAAGCTGATTTCAGTTTAGCTGATCCTAGTGACAGCTCAATTTCATGTCGCCAAACGGGCGAAATCACTCTCGATATGCTGAGTAATATCGACACTAGTAAGTCTGGTGAAGTTGTTTTCAAAAAATCAAAAAGCATATTTTTTAAGAACATGAAAATTAGACGTATTTTTGATCCAGCCAATCAAACCCTAATGTATCTATCATATTCTACTAAAGAGACATCTGGTAGCTTTAAGCATAGCCTTTCGACTGTTCCATTATGGGGAACAAAAGCTTATACAGACCCTAACACTCTCAATTTAGAAAAATAGACCAGTTATAAACCACCTGTTCAATAGATGTTCAGGTGGTTCTTTATGTAATAAAAATGAAAGAAAAAATACAATAATGTGATATGATACGGGAAAATTTTCTCACTGTATTTTTCATATGAAGTTTCCTGGACAGCGTAAATCTAAGCACTACTTTCCTACTCATGCACGCGACCCATTGGTCAACCAAATTCAACAAACACCTAAATTGCATCGCGCGACTATTGTTGGCGTAGGTCAAACTATTGTTGATATTGAAGCCCGTGTTGACAACGCATTCCTAGAAAAATACGAGCTGAGTAAAGGTCACTCTCTTGTGTTGGAAGAAAGCAAAGCCGATGCACTTTATGAAGAGTTAGTTGAGCGCGGTTTAATCACACACCAATACCCTGGTGATACGATTGGTAACACACTTCATAACTATTCAGTACTTGCTGACAGTAAATCTGTTTTACTTGGTGTTATGTCTAAGAAGATTGAAGTAGGCTCATTTGGTTATCGTTACCTTTGCCGCACATCTTCTCGTATGAACCTTAACCACCTTCAAACTGTTGATGGTCCGATTGGACGTTGTTACACGCTTATTTCAGAAGATGGTGAACGTACGTTTGCAATCAATGAAGGGCATATGAATCAACTTCTGCCGGAAAGTATTCCTGAGAAAATTTTCGAAAAAGCATCAGCATTAGTTGTTTCATCATACCTAATGCGCGGTAAGCCTGAAGATCCAATGCCAAAAGCGGTACAAAAAGCGATTGAATACGCTAAGGCACATAACGTCCCTGTAGTACTAACACTCGGAACTAAGTATGTGATCGAAGGTAACGCAGAATGGTGGCAAGAATACCTAAAAGAAAATGTCACCATCGTCGCCATGAATGAAGATGAAGGTGAAGCATTAACAGGTGAAAAAGACCCACTTTTAGCCGCGAACAAAGCACTGGATTGGGTTGACCTAGTTCTATGTACTGCTGGTCCTATCGGCTTATATATGGCAGGTTACACCGACGAATTAGCAAAACGCGAAACGACCTTGCCTTTACTTCCAGGTAACATTCCTGAGTTCAATAAATTCGAATTTAGCCGAGCTATGCGTAAGCAGGACTGTAACAACCCCGTTAAAGTGTATTCTCATATTGGTCCTTACCTTGGTGGTCCACTTGAGATTAAAAACACAAATGGTGCTGGTGATGGCGCACTTTCAGCCCTACTTCATGACATGGCTGCAAACAGTTACCACCATGTTAACGTTCCAAATTCAGAGAAACATGAGTATGAATGTTTAACTTATTCGTCACTTTCTCAGATTTGTAAGTACGCAAACCGAGTGAGCTACGAAGTGTTAACTCAGCACTCACCTCGCCTTTCTCGAGCACTGCCTGAGCGAGAAGATAGCTTAGAAGAAACGTACTGGGATCGTTAATTAAAATTTAATATGGGCTTAATTGCTTAGTTAAATATAAAAGAAAGGCTACTTTTTGTAGCCTTTTTTTATTGGTAATGCCTTAAGTCGTTATATGAAAATTTTGTAGTTTTACGACTAGTGGTTTCTAGACTTGATCTCGCGCAATATCACTGCAGATCTGTTATCTTCTAGCACATAAATTCATTCGTTTGCCTTTACATCAGAATTTAATGCCTTAACATCCTCACGCAAACGATTACGTACACTATTTCTTGTTTGATAGAGGAGCGCAAATGCTTTCTGATATTGATATCTGTCGTTCGACAGTACTAGCCCCAATCAACTCAATTGCTCGTAAAGCAGGATTACTGGATCAAGAGTTCCAAGCACTTGGTCAACATAAAGCAAAAGTATCCCTTAGTTGTTTAGACCGTTTGACCAATGATTCAGCTATAAATGGCAAGCTAGATCACAACCCAAAAACGCCAGGTAAACTCATCGTTGTTACTGCGATTACCCCGACTCCCCTCGGTGAAGGTAAAACAGTGACAACAATTGGTTTAGCTCAAGGCATTGCAAAATTAAATGAATCAGTTTCAGCGTGTATCAGGCAACCATCAATGGGACCTGTTTTTGGTGTTAAAGGAGGAGCGGCTGGAGGTGGCTATTCACAGGTCGCTCCAATGGAAGAGCTTAATTTACACCTCACAGGTGATATTCACGCTGTTACTGCAGCGCACAACCTTGCTTCAGCCGCAATAGATGCCCGTATTTACCATGAGCAAAGAGAAGGTACGCTAGCCTTTGAGCAACGTTCAGGTTTACAAGCTTTAAACATCGATTCAGATCGAGTGGTATGGCGCAGAGTCCTTGATCATAATGACCGTGCTTTACGCATGATTACTGTCGGTAAAAATGAAGCTGGTAAGTCTATTAACGGTTATGAGCGTGAAGATGGGTTTGATATATCTGCGGCATCAGAATTAATGGCTATTTTAGCTCTTGCCTCAGATCTACAAGATTTGAGAAAACGTATTGGTAAGATCGTATTGGCTTATGATATTAACAATAAAGCACTGACAGCAGATGATTTTCAAGTAGCAGGAGCCATGACGGTCACTCTTAAAGATGCAATTGAACCGACATTAATGCAAACTCTTGAAGGTGTACCTGCGTTTATCCACTCAGGTCCTTTTGCCAATATTGCTCATGGTAACTCTTCCATTATTGCCGACAACATCGCTTTACAACTTTCAGATTACGTTGTCACAGAAGGCGGATTTGGCTCTGATATGGGATTTGAAAAAGCCTGCAATATCAAAGCACAAACATCGGGGAAATCACCAGATTGTGCTGTTATTGTTACTACCTTACGAGGGTTAAAAGCAAATTCTGGTTTATATAATCTTCAACCAGGTAACCCATTGCCAGACTCCATTTTCAATGATGACAATAAAGCATTGATCGCAGGCTTTGAAAACCTTAAATGGCACCTTAAAAATGTCAAAAAATATGGGGTCACACCTGTCGTCGCTATCAATCGATTCCCACAAGACTCAGACAATGAATTAGCGTTGCTTAAATCAATGGTTAATACCTATGACCCAGAAGTTTCAGTTGAGATCAGTAACGCTTTTGGACAAGGTGGTGAAGGAGCTATTGAGTTAGCCAAGTCCGTTATTAAAGCCTGTGATAATGATGACACATTTACGCCGCTCTACAAATTTGAACAAACGCTAGAAGAAAAAATCATGGCAGTCGCCGAAGTTGGATATGGGGCAAGCAGTGTTACCCTTTCTGAAACCGCCAAATGCCAATTGGAACAATACACAAAATCTGGATACTCCGATTTAGCGGTATGCCTAGCAAAGACACCTTTATCGATCTCCACTGAAGCACGGGTAAAAGGTGCACCAACTCAATTTGATGTACCAATTCGAGAACTCAAACTCTGTGCCGGTGCGGGCTTTATTTATGCATTGTGTGGCAATGTAATGACAATGCCAGGTTTACCAGACAAGCCAGCCTTTATGTCATTAGACATTAATTCAAAAGGTCAAATTGTTGGGTTAAGTTAATAAAGCATATTTATTGGTCATGGATTTACCATTTATCGTATTTTCATGACCATAAAAACCATTAATAACCAGTTATTAAGTAAGGCTAAAATTACTACTGGGGTAAAGATCACATTATTTTTCAATATGAAACTGTATTATGCCGCCCACATTAGAGGGGAATAATGAATACGAATATCATTAAATTAGCCGGACAATTCATCTTTGTTGCTTTCGCACTTGGTCTGGTTCCTGCCCTCTATATAAATTCAGAACTTGATCGTATTGAGACCCAATACAATCGAAATATTCAGCAATCTAGTTACAATCAAATAGAATACAGTTCGCATAAATTAAAAGATATTATTCGCGAAATTGCTATTTCAATTCCGACTCTAGCTCAATCTAAAACTTTGCTAAAAGCAATAAAGCACCCGACAACTGATAATACAGAATCTGTTGAAGACCTCTGGAATATGCTGGCTTTAGGTCAAAAGTATTACTCACAAATTCGCTACCTTGATTTAGATGGCAATGAAGTCATTAGAGTAAATTATAATGAAGGGACATCTGAAACTGTCCCAAGCCCTAAGCTTCAAAACAAATCTTCCCGTGATTATTTTAAGAAAGCACAAAGTCTAAACATTGGACAAGTGTCTGCTTATGGTATTGATCTTGAAATCGAAAATGGAAAGATTGTTCAACCGCTAATACCCGCATTCCGCATCATGACTCCTGTTGCTACAGCTAACAATCAGATACTTGGGTACTTTATTGTAAACCTCAGCATGTCTGACATTTACCAACAACTTCAGTATGAAAAGCAGGTCACTCAAACCTTACCTATTTTGCTCAACCGATCTGGTCATATCATTATGGATACTGACCTAGAGAGTGCATTTGGTCACTTATTGCCAAACCGCGCTGATAAAACTTTCGCAATCACTCAACCAGAACTATGGGCTGAAATTCAAAATCACGCGAGTGGTAGCTATCTAGAAGGTGAATCATGGTACATCTACACTGATGTTGCTCCTGATATCCAGCAAATTACTGAGCCTTTATACATGGTTCTTAAAGTCGAAAACCGACAATTTAATAAACTTTACAACAGTGAAATTCGTTCAACAATCGAGCAATCCATTGCCCTTGGTATAATTATATTTCTGCTTTCTAGTGGCTTTGTTTTGTGGAATTACACACACAAGAAAAACAGCATTGAAAGCCAATTAGCCACAGCGGCTATGAATGGTATGTCCGCGCTCGTTATTACTGACCGTAACAACCGAATCATCAAAGTTAATCAAGAATTCACTCGCATCAGTGGTTACACGATAGATGAAGTAAGGGGAAGACAGCCTTCAATGTTTGCATCTGGTAAGTATAACCAAGAGTTTTACATTAATATGTGGGCTGTAATTCGTGATAATGGCATGTGGGAAGGTGAAGTCATAAATAAACGTAAAGATGGCTCACTGATAACTGAAATACTCCGCATACAAGCAATTAAAGACAAACTAGGGGTGATTCAGTTTTACGTCGCCTCTTTCGTAGATATTAGTCGCCATAAAGAACTAGAAAAGCGTTTAAGAGACTTAAGTGAGAAAGATGCACTTGCCGGATGCTGGAACAGAAGAAAGTTTGATAATGAGCTACGAGATGAATGTCTTCGTACCACCCGCTACCCTGATAAAATTGAATCTTGTCTAGCCATTCTAGATATCGATCACTTCAAACGAATAAACGATATGCATGGTCACGACCATGGAGATGAAGTCATTCAAACCGTTGCGAAAGTATTGCAGCGTGAATGCAGGGAAACCGATTTTGTAGCCCGAATTGGTGGGGAAGAATTCGGAATTATTCTCCCGCACACATCAACTAATGAAGCATATTGTGTATTAAACCGCTTAAGAATTGCTATTCATGTAGAGTTGGAATATAAAGTAACAATAAGTGGCGGCGTCACCAATATTACAGATAATGCTAAGACCAACTATAAATGTGCGGATTTAGCTCTCTACGATGCCAAAACTAATGGTCGTGATACGATCTGTATCTTCCTTGATGAAGAAATCAATCAAATTGCTTAAGCGAAACAACTAAGGTTTCGCCCCTTCCATAAATCACTTTAAAACCATCTAGTTTTAATACTCATGTGACTTAAATTTCAATCATTATTCCATTTACTCGTGTTGCTTAAGAAGTGTGGCTCAGATGAAGCGGTTCAACTGATCGGTTTAGGGAATAGCTCTAACTCACTACCATTTATGACCATTATGCAGTCCATATTCGCAGCATGGGCGGCTTTCTTTCCTAACTCCGTATCTTCGAACACCACGCATTGACTAGGCTCTAACCCAAGTTGCTCGCAGGCTTTAAGAAATGTCTCTGGGTGTGGTTTGTGCATTTCTACATCCGTCGCAGTCACGAGAGCACTTATTTTATCTAATATGTTATTTTTCTTTAATAGTTGAGTAGCGCTCACTCTTTGGCTTCCTGTCCCAACCGCTAATTTTTTATCGGTTTGGTGTTCCATTAACAACGAGTAAGTGCAATCAATGATTGAGCCTTTATCTTCAATTTCAGAGAAAACCTTCATTTTGAATTGTGATACTAATCTTGGGTCCAGATCCAAACCATATTTCATATTTACTTGAGAAGTAATTTTAAAACTAGGCATACCACCTAAACTATGAATCCATTGCTCGTCATATTGGAAGTTGAAATGCTCAGCTGTCGATCTCCAAGCTTTCATATGCGCAGGCATTGTATCGATTAAAGTCCCATCCATATCAAAAATTAAGCCTTCATAAACGCTTAAATCTATAGTCATAAAATTATTATCCTATTAAAAAATTACTGATACCTTAACCAACATTGCGTATCATACTCCATCAATTTCCATAGTGAATATAGCTCTATGTTACATATTTCAAACTCTGTCACCATCAAAAGCTGGGAACTCCAGCTAACTGCGATCCGCTCACAAGGTGCTGGAGGACAAAATGTCAATAAAGTATCGAGTGCAATACACTTACGTTTTGATATACACCACTCTTCCCTACCCGACTTTTATAAAGAAAGGCTACTAGCCTTCAAAGATAGCCGTATTACAAAAGATGGGGTCATCATCATTAAAGCTCAGCAATACCGGACTCAAGAAAAAAATCGAGATGATGCTTTGGAACGGCTTAAAGAGTTAATCTTAAGTGCAACGAAAGTTGAGAAAGTGAGGAGACAGACTAAACCAACTCGTAACTCTCAAAAAAGACGTCTAGAATCAAAGAACCAACGTAGTCAAACTAAAAAGCTAAGATCAAAGATTAATTAACGTATTGCATCCTATTTTAAGGATTCAGATTGATTATTTCTCTATTTATAATATGCTCAGATAGTTAGTAATATTTATATTAATAATATACATAATAAAAACAGTAATATATTTTTGAGATATGCATAAAAACAATAGTTAAGGATCGATGATGAACATTAGGCAAAAGCTATATTCACTTGGTTTTATTGCCGTATTAGGTGTATTAACACTGTTATTTACAGCAACACATTTTGCGACAACCACCGGTGATTTAAACCAAGCAACAAATTTAGTTTCACAATTAGAAACTCGCCTACTGCATCTACGTAGGAATGAAAAGGATTTTCTTCTCAGGCATAACATAAAATATTTAGACAAATTTGAATCCAATGTCACTTTGTTTTTAGATTTGGAAAAACAACTTTCGGTCATATTAGACAAACATCAACTCCCTTCGAGTAGCAAGCTACGTCAAGATCTCGTTGCCTATCAGAATGGCTTCAATAAACTAGTTTTCGGATATCAAAAACTAGGGCTGAGCAGTAAAGAGGGCTTAAAAGGTTCTTATAATAAAGCCTTTGATACTGCTTACTCGCAGGCCTCAACTAAACAAGCCTTAGATTTATTGCTTTTCAATAAAGAAGTCTATAACGGTGTATACAATTTTGATTTAATTTCCTCTATTAATAGCAGTCAGCTAGTCGATACTAGCCGTCAATTTATAGCTCAAGAGAAAGTAATCGGGCTCAAATATAATGAAGGTTTATTGGGTGATACGCGCTCATTATCACACGCAGTTGAAGAGCAATTTAAAAATTTTTCAGCGACCATACATGATGAAAATTCACAACAACTGGAACGCTTAAGTTTTATAAAGCAGCTGGTGTCTGTTGTTGTCCTTCTTGTTATATCAGGTCTAGTTTTCCAAATATCACGCTCCATCAACCGCCAAGTTCAATCTTTATCTAATGTTATAAGCAAAATATCTCAAACGAATGATATCGGCGTACGTGCTAATTTACCGGGTAATGATGAACTAACTTCTATTGGTAAACATTTCAATAGTTTATTAGATAAGATCGAAGCCTTGATTCTTGGTTCTCAAGATAAGTCTAAACATTTATCCGGCAGTACTGGCAACATGCATAATCAACTTGAAGGTGTAATTACTCAATTCCATGTTCAAGCCGATCACACAGCAACAATGGCTACATCAGTTCAAGAAATGGTCTCAACAATCAATGAAATCTCCGAAAGTACTACGATTGCGGTAGAAGGTGTTCAGCAAGCGGCTAATAATGCGCAAAGTGGGCGTCAAGTCGTAAGGACAACTGTGCAAAATATAAGTGAGCTTTCCTCGACCCTAGCGAATAGCCAAACTTCTATTAATTCTTTAAATGAACATGTTGATAAAATTGGTGGTGCCGTAAACATTATCCAAGAAATTGCAGAACAAACTAACCTTCTTGCTTTAAATGCTGCAATTGAAGCTGCACGTGCAGGAGAGCAAGGAAGAGGTTTTGCGGTTGTTGCGGATGAAGTTAGAGCACTTGCCAGCCGAACGCATCAATCAACTGAAGAGATTACTAAGGTTGTGTCAGCGATTCAAAACCAAATGTCGACAGTTGTTGGAGACATCGATAAATGTAACCAGCAAGGGCAAGACACACTATCTGACTCTGAATTGCTTGATTCAAGCTTAAGTCAAATAATAACGGATATGAGTACCATTCAAGCCAATTCTGAACGTATTGCTTCTGCAATAGAGGAACAAGGCATTGTAATGAATCAAGTGAGCGAATCCATTACGGAGCTAAACGGTATATCCGAAAATAATATGCATTCAGCGCAAGAGTGCTTACTAGAAGTAGATAACGTATCAGCGCAAGCTAATGATATGGATTCTGCTGTCGCAGAATTTAAAACAAGCAAAGTTTAGTTTCATAGATAACCTAGCCTAAACAGGCATTACAACACGCACTAAAAAGCCGCTCAATTGAGCGGCTTTTCACATCATTCTCAAAATTTTACTTCATCTTTCTACGTCTTAAACCAGCTAATAAAATAAGTGGTAACCCCAATATGGAGATACTACCGCCGCTAGAGCTACTGCTGCTTGAAGAATCACCGTCTGTTGGGCTGTTACCAAAGTATTCAATTTCACCATTAACTGCTAAGTAATTAGTTCTGAGATTATCAGAACTAGTAGACTTAGGAGTTTCCCCGCCAGCTAAAACACTATCAATCCAAGCATTGTAATCATGAATTTCGGTGAATACTGAGGTCACGCCTATATTCGCACCACATGATGATGGACCAAAGCTAGTGATCCCTACTTGTACGTATTTACTTCCATCATACCAATATACGGGGCCGCCAGAGTCGCCTTGGCAGGTACCATTTTTAAGTCGAGTTAAAGAGCTGTAATCCCCATCAAAACAAATTTGCTTGGTGGTTATTCGATCGCCATTAAGAAATACAGATGAACAGGCGCTATTACTAACTAGGTTTAAATCAACTTGCAGCAACTGATCATTACCATCATAGCCTGATACAGTATCTCCGTGCCCTACAGCAGTAAACTTAGTGTTGACCTGATCATTTCGATAGGACTCACTATCTGGTCTACGAATAACATCATTAATAGTATCAATGTTCATGGCTGTTTCCAGCTTTAAAATAGCAACATCGTTCTCTAAAAAATAATTGATATCATCGTTATAGTCATTGCGATAGTAAATTTCTTTGACTCTATTCCTTTGAATATCCCCTAAAGGGTAAGCATCAACATTTTGCAGTTGAGGTACTACAACCGTGAACAGAGAGATTGCTTCATTGCCATAAATACAATGCGCCGCGGTTAATATATGGTGTTCATCTAAGATGGTGCCACCACAGAAAGGATTGGTGAAATATTTACCATCGTATTCAAAGCTATCAAGAAATAAATTAGCAATAGAAGGATATTCACTGACTGGTGCATTTACGCCATTAACTATATAACTAGATACATCATTGTTGTCACTTGCACTTACACTTACACTTACACTTACACTTGCAAAGCCTGACAGCAATAAACATAAAGTTACGGATAATCGATTCACCTTCATTATGTTGCTCCATTACATCTTTATAAAATACGTAGCTACTAGATACGATTTTTGTTGCTAATACAAGTGTAGCGTTAAATCAATAGACAGAATGAGATGAAGGTCGAGGCTGGTTACATGGATTAAGTTATTTTTTCAAATCTCCTCTTCGATATCATCGTTTAGTTCATTTAAAAACGCAGGCAACTGCCTAATAAAAAACAAAAAAACCTACTGCTTACTCAGCAGTAGGTTTAACTTTCTCCACCTCTGTAAATGGAGAATATTACGAGTTATTTAGAGAAAAAAGTAAAATCTAACCTTTGACTCTTAACAAATTGTACTAACCGCGGTAATAGCGCTGCGGTACAAATGGCATTTTTTCGACAGTCATTGCAAGTTTCTTACCACGAACTTCAGCAAATACTTCCGTTCCAATAACGGCTAAATCAGTACGTACATAAGCCATAGAAACCGGCTTACCTGCATTTGGACCAGCAGTACCACTTGTTACTACGCCAATTTTGTTATCATCAGCATCAAATAATTCAGCGCCTTCACGAACCGGGGCTTTAGTTTGACCAACTAAACCTACACGCTTACGTTGTACGTCTTTAGTAACAATTTGTTCTAAAATAATGTCAGCACCTGGGAAACCACCAGCACGTTCACCATCAGTGCGACGAACTTTTTGAATTCCCCATAGAAGGCTAGCTTCAACTGGCGTTGTTGTTGTATCTAGGTCATGACCGTACAGACATAGGCCACATTCAAGACGAAGTGAATCACGAGCACCAAGACCAATCCACTCAACTTCCTCTTCGCCCGTTAATTTACGAGCCAGTGCTTCAGCGTTATCATTAGGTACTGAGATCTCGTAACCATCTTCACCAGTGTAACCACTTCGGCTCACGATGCACTCAACGCCATCGATATCTACTTTTTGAACATCCATGAACAACATGTCTGCAACACTTGGTTGGAAACGAGCAAGAACTTCAGATGCTTTAGGTCCTTGAAGTGCTAATAGAGCACGATCATCAATCACCTCCATCTCAACATCAGCAGGAAGATGAGCAGTTAGATGGTCGATATCTTGTGTCTTACACGCAGCGTTCACAACAACAAAAAGGTGATCACCTAGGTTTGCAACCATAAGATCATCCATAATGCCACCTTGCTCGTTAGTAAAGAACGCATAACGTTGCTTACCCGCAGGGAGATCCATAATATCTACCGGAACGAGTGACTCAAGTACTTTCGCAGCATTCTCACCATGCAGGCGTAGTTGTCCCATATGTGAAACATCAAATAAACCAGCAGCATCACGCGTGTGTAAGTGCTCTTTCTTAACGCCAAGTGGATACTGAACTGGCATATCATAACCAGCAAAAGGAACCATTTTCGCGCCTACTTCAACATGTAAAGTATGCAGTGGTGTTTTCAGTAAGTTAGCTTGTTCTTGAGTCATTTTATTCTCCATGCGTCGCAGGGCTTTCATTTTAAGCCTGCCGCTTTGTCTCTATTAAGAGTCATCTCTTATTTGCTTGATTGTAGATCTTATTAATTAAGATACCTTGTACAAATATCGATAAGACCCGGTAGATAGTGGGAACTTAATTTAAGCGTAAATCAAATCCCCAAGAATTCACTTCAATAAACCATGATCTACATGAGTAAACCTTGTTCACTATAGTAAACAAGCATGAGACAGTTTTATAGCCTTAACAAGATTAAAACAGTCTAAAATGTGACATTTAACAATTAAATTACAATTAAATCGCCCAAACAAAAACGCCACTTTGATGATTATCACATCAAAATGGCGCTTTTTAATCGAAGTTAGCAACACAAGCAAACGGTTGCCTTCACTATAAGAAATTTATTATTCTTTGTTTTATTTTGCAGTAACCCACAAAATATGAGCATCATCGACGCTCGAAGAGATCAACATATGCCCCATATTCGCATCATAATACATGCTATCCCCTTCACTCATTGAAACCGGTTCATAGAACTCAGAATAAAACATAACTGAGCCAGATATGATCATCAAAAACTCTTCACCATCATGTCGAACCCAATCACTATACTCATCAAAGCTACGCGCTCGCACTCGGCTCTTAAAAGGCATCATCTTTTTGTTTGATAATTCAGTGGCTAGAAGCTCATGCTCGTAAGTAGGTGTTGGATGGGGTTTACCTTGCCCTGACTTGGTTAAATCCCTACGCCCTGTTGCCACCTTTTTTCTTGGCGGTTCAAAGAGTTGAGGCATATCTATCTGCAAACCCAAGGCGAGTTTTTGCATAGCTTGATAAGTCGGCGAGATTTGTTCGTTTTCAATTTTACTTAAAGTAGACCGTGCCAAACCTGTTCTTTGACTGGCTTCTTCTAGAGTTATACCCAATTTGCTACGGATATCTTTGATTCTCTGACCAAGCTTTAAAGGCTCGATATTTTGATCTAGCGACTCTTTCGCCAACGTTAAAGATGGGTACTCATCATAAATGTCTTCTGACATAGGTCCCTCATTATTTTTATGCATCCTGTCTATAAATATTATTGTTGCACGAAGACCTTTGTTGATTAAAGAGCACGCAGCAAAATAAACCGTGCTCTCGGTAACAGAATCAGAAAATCTGTTTCCTATAGGAAATTTTTGATTGATTGTTTGTGACAGGAAAGCTATGTTATCGACTTGTTAGATGAAGAGATGCTACTTCTGCTCGAAGCGAATGATAGTTTTAACATTTGCTTAAGCTATTTTTACCCTACTTTTTGGGGACCAATTCGTACTGCATTAACCCTACAAATAATCGTTAGACGTAATAACAAATATGACGCGAACGATAACAATGCAGAAACTAACGTAATACTGATGGAACAATAATAAACACTCACCATTGGTTATAATGAAAGGTCATCGACAATGAACAACGCACATCAAAGCCATAGCCTAGACAGCTTTTTTTCTACTACTCTTGCTGCGACAGACGATGCGGTGTTTGCTGGAATTCAAGCAGAGAACACACGCCAAAATGATCAAATCGAACTTATTGCTTCTGAAAACATCGTTTCAAAAGCAGTAATGCAAGCTCAAGGCACATGCCTAACGAATAAATATGCGGAAGGCTACCCTGGCCGTCGTTATTACGGTGGTTGTGAACACGTTGATACTGTTGAATCTATTGCTATTGAACGTGCTAAGCAGCTTTTCAAATGCCAATACGTAAATGTGCAGCCTCACTCTGGCGCACAAGCAAACGGCGCAGTTAAACTTGCACTTCTTCAGCCGGGCGACACTATTCTAGGGATGTCCTTAGATGCAGGTGGTCACCTTACTCACGGTGCTCGCCCAGCAATGTCTGGTAAATGGTTTAACGCGGTTCAATACGGTGTTGATCGTGACACGTTAGAAATTGATTACGAAGCAGTACGTCAATTAGCTATCGAAAGTAAACCAAAAATGATCATCGCGGGTGGTAGTGCTATTCCACGCGTAATCGATTTTGCAAAATTCCGAGAAATCGCTGATGAAGTTGGCGCTATCTTAATGGTAGATATGGCGCACATTGCGGGTCTTATCGCGACAGGTGCTCACCCTAGCCCACTTCCACACGCACACGTTGTAACAACTACAACGCACAAAACATTACGTGGTCCTCGTGGTGGCATGATTTTGACTAATCACGAAGACATCAATAAAAAAATCAACTCTGCCGTTTTCCCTGGTCTTCAAGGTGGCCCACTAATGCATGTTATCGCGGCTAAAGCGGTTGCATTTGGTGAGGCTCTAGGTCCTGAATTTACGACTTATATTGATTCAGTGATCGATAACGCAAAAGTTCTTGCTGAAGTATTGCAAACTCGCGGTTGTGACATCGTGACAGGCGGAACTGACACACACTTAATGCTCGTTGACCTTCGTCCTAAAGGATTGAAAGGTAACGTAACTGAAGAAGCATTAGAGCGTGCAGGGATCACATGTAACAAAAATGGTATACCATTTGACTCAGAAAAACCTATGATTACTTCTGGTATTCGTTTAGGTACACCCGCTGGAACCACTCGTGGTTTTGGTACTGAAGAATTCAAGCTTATCGGTCAATGGATCGGTGATGTACTAGATGGGTTAGTTGAAAGCCCAGAAGGTAACGCCGAAGTTGAGCAACGTGTTCGCAAGCAAGTAAAAGAGCTTTGCAAGCGCTTCCCTCTTTACCGTTAAGACTTTTAAAATAATTACTCGTTTTTTAAATTAACATCTCATAAATTTTTGGAGAATTAGCAATGGACAATACACTGAAGTTTGCAGACAGCCATGAGTGGGTAAAAGACAACGGTGACGGCACTGTAACAATCGGTATTTCTGAGCATGCTCAAGAAATGCTAGGTGACGTTGTATTCGTTGACCTACCAGATACAGAAGACGAAATCGAAGCTGGTGAAAGCTTCTCTCTTATCGAATCTGTAAAAGCAGCATCAGATATCTATGCGCCAATCACTGGTGAAATCGTTGCAATAAACGAAGAGCTAGAAGATAGCCCAGAGCTTATTAACGAAGAACCTTATGACGGTGGCTGGATTGTTAAAGTGAAGATGTCAGACGCATCTGAACTGAACAACCTAAAAGACGCTGAAGAATACCTAAGCTCTATTGAAGAAGATTAATAGGTAAACTCATTACGATAAAGCTGCTCTTTGGAGCAGCTTAATTTTAGGGGCTAGCTCACGGTTCCTATAGAGAGAAAGTAGAACGATATCATGACAGAATTACTTCAAAGCCAATTACTGAAAGACTTGGGTACTCAAAACGAGTTTGTTGCTCGTCATAACGGCCCAAATAAAGCAGACCAGCAAAAAATGCTTGAAGCTATCAACGCGACTAGCCTAGAAGCACTGATCGACGAAACGGTACCTGCACAAATCCGTTTAGAAAAGCCAATAACACTTGCAGCGCCACTAAGCGAAGTCGACATGCTGACTTCTCTAAAAGAGATCGCTAACCTAAATCAAGTGAAACGCACTTTCATTGGTCAAGGCTACTACAACACATTCACTCCAAACGTTATTTTACGTAACGTTTTAGAGAACCCAGGCTGGTACACAGCTTACACACCATACCAACCAGAGATCTCTCAAGGCCGCCTTGAGGCTCTGCTTAATTACCAACAAATGGTAATGGACCTAACCGGTATGGAAATCGCGAACGCATCGCTTCTTGATGAAGCAACTGCGGCTGGCGAAGCAATGACACTGTGTAAGCGTGCTGGCAAAAGCAAGAGCAACGTATTCTTCGTTGCTAACGATGTTCATCCTCAGACACTAGAAGTCGTTAAGACTCGTGCTGAGTACATCGGTTTTGAAGTAATGATCGGCGCACTTGAAACACTCCCAGAGCAAGACGTATTTGGTGCATTGGTTCAATATCCAGGTACTACTGGTGAAGTAAAAGACCTAACAGACATCATTGCAAAAGCTCAAGCAAACAAAACACTCGTAACGGTTGCTACAGACCTACTTGCATCCGCTCTACTTAAGCCTGCTGGCGAAATGGGCGCAGACGTTGTAATTGGTTCAGCACAACGTTTCGGCGTTCCTATGGGTTACGGCGGTCCACACGCTGCATTCATGGGTACTCGTGAAAAGCATAAACGTACAATGCCAGGTCGTGTAATCGGTGTATCTATCGATACTCACGGTAAACAAGCGCTTCGCATGGCAATGCAAACTCGTGAGCAACACATCCGCCGCGAGAAAGCGACGTCGAACATCTGTACAGCTCAAGCACTTCTAGCAAACATGGCGTCTTTCTACGCGGTTTACCACGGTGCAGAAGGCCTACGTACTATCGCTCGTCGTACACACCACATGACAGCTATTCTAGCAGCAGGTCTAACTAAGACAGGCTACGAGCTAACAAACAACAGCTTCTTCGATACCATCACAATCAACTCTGAAGATAAGACAGATGCACTGTACGCGAAAGCGCAAGCAGCAGACATCAACCTTCGTCTGCTTAAGGGTAAGATCGGTATCAGCTTAGATGAAACAACAACGATCGACGACGTGAACGCACTGTTCGCAATCTTCGACGTGAAAGAAGACATTCAAGCGCTATCTTCTGACATTGCATCAAATGAATTTGCAGCAATCCCAGAAAACTGCCGTCGTGAATCAAAGTTCCTAACTCACCCAGTATTCAATACGCACCACAGCGAAACGCAAATGATGCGTTACCTAAAACAGCTTGAGAACAAAGACTTCTCACTAACGCACGGCATGATCCCACTGGGCAGCTGTACCATGAAGCTGAACGCTGCTGCTGAGATGATCCCAGTAACATGGCCTGAGTTTGGTTCTATCCACCCATTCGCGCCTCTTGAGCAAGCGGCTGGTTACACAGCGTTAGCAAAAGATCTTAAAGAGAAGCTATGTGAAATCACCGGTTACGACGATTTCTCACTACAGCCAAACTCAGGTGCATCTGGTGAATATGCGGGTCTAATCGCAATTCAACGTTACCATGCAAGCCGCGGTGAAGGTCACCGTAACGTTTGTTTGATTCCAAGCTCTGCGCACGGTACTAACCCTGCAACGGCATCTATGGTTTCTATGAAGGTAGTGGTTGTTAAGTGTGATGAAGATGGCAACATCGACATGGTAGATCTAGCTGCGAAAATCGAGAAGCACAAAGACAATCTATCAAGCATCATGATCACTTACCCTTCTACGCACGGCGTATACGAAGAGCAAGTGAAAGAAGTGTGTGAACAAGTACACGCAGCGGGCGGTCAGGTTTACCTTGACGGCGCGAACATGAACGCTCAAGTAGGTCTTACTTCACCAGGTTTCATCGGTTCAGACGTATCTCACTTGAACCTACACAAAACTTTCTGTATTCCACACGGTGGTGGCGGTCCGGGTATGGGTCCTATCGGTGTTAAATCACACCTAGCACCTTTCCTACCAGGTCACATTGAAAACGGTGTACAAGGTTCTGATTACGCAGTATCGGCTGCCGATCTAGGTAGTGCTTCAATTCTACCTATCTCTTGGGCTTATATTGCTATGATGGGTGAACCGGGCCTAACAGAGGCAACGAAAGTCGCTATTCTGAATGCTAACTACTTGATGGAACAACTTGCTCCGCATTACCCTGTTCTTTACCGCGGTACTAATGGTCGCGTTGCGCACGAATGTATTATTGATATTCGTCCGCTTAAAGAAGAAACGGGCATCAGTGAAGAAGATATTGCTAAACGTTTAATGGATTTCGGATTCCACGCTCCAACAATGTCATTCCCAGTTGCAGGTACATTGATGATTGAGCCAACTGAATCAGAAGATTTAGAAGAGCTTGAGCGTTTCTGTGAAGCGATGATTGCAATTCGTCATGAAATGACAGCAGTGAAAAACGGTGAATGGCCACTAGACAACAACCCTCTAGTAAACGCACCGCATACACAAGCGGATCTTTCAGGCGCAGAATGGAATCGCCCTTATTCTCGCGAACTGGCTTGCTTCCCATCGAAAGCAACGAAGAACTCGAAGTACTGGCCTACTGTTAACCGTGTAGATAACGTATACGGTGACCGTAACCTAATCTGTTCTTGCCCAAGCATCGACAACTACGAAGATTAATTGTAGTTGATCACAGATAACCAAGTTGGAAACTGTGATAACTGAGTTGGAAACCGATAACTAAGTTGGAAACTAACTGAATAACAAAAGGCGAACCATTTGGTTCGCCTTTTTTATATTTTCAGCTTATCCGATTCCTTTCGACGCATCACGTACTGGTTTTCTCGAATCATATCTCTTAGAGCTTAATGAACAAACCGCCATAAATGTTGTAAGTTGAAAATAATAAATGGAGAACAAAGAAAGCCAGAAAGACTATAATCGAAGAAGAAATCAAAACATTCATATAAGCAATGAAGTTGTCTGCAAGGCCAATCTATACCAAGGGTTAAGCGTTAAATTAGTGAGCTAAAAGTGCCAGAGACTCAACATCCCCACTCAACGTCCCTTCATCAAAAAAGGCGAGTTTAAAAACTCACCTTCTCGCGTTTGCTAAAACTAACTATCAAATAAACCTAGACTGTTTTCTAAGAGCTTCGACAGCCTTTGATATAGAATCATCGGTTGAGTTTTTTGTAGCCCATTCTTGCCAAAAGTCTTTGGTAGCACTGGCTGGCTCTAAAGTTGGAGGGTTCAGTTTGATTCTTGACGGCAACAACACGGAGTCACCCATCACTATAGCTTCACCAGTATCTAAGATAGGTAGAACACTCGCTAGTGAACTCAAGGAATCAGGCATAAGTTTATTAACAACTGCCTGATCTTGAGGATTACTTAACCTTAAAGAAATCAGATTGTTACATTGACTTAATATAGTTCTACTTACGTCTGAAGGACGCTGGCTTACCACAAATAAGGAGACCCCATACTTACGTCCTTCTTTGGCTACTTTTTCAAATGTATCTAGTGCAATTCGAGAGTCTGAATCACTAGAGTCCTTAGTTGGCAAATAAATATGTGCTTCATCACATACAAATGCCACAGGGGTTCTGTCCGATTCCTCTCTCCAAAATTGAACATTGTATAAAAAACGCGTAAATACACCGATCACTATAGGTAGAATATCTGAAGGGACTTCAGAAAAATCGATTACTTTAATTCCAGGCTCCTCGATAGAGGTTGCTAAAAATCTCTTAGCGTAATTCTCTAACCAATCGTAAGCATCCCCGCCATCTGGAGACTTAAATAAGAACGCATTTCTTTTGTCTTCGACTTTTGTAGTCAAGCGTCCTATAAACCTCGTCAATTTACCATTCCAATCACCTTTGACTGGTTTGTTATTTGCACCTGGTTTTGTTCCAGAGTCATCAGATAGCAATCGATCGATTAAGTCTTCTATTTTGTAAGGTATTGGAGAGTCTATCGTTAGAAGTTCTGCATCTTCATTTTTTCCAATCGAGACCAAATATGCTTGTTTTAGCTCTCGAACATGATGTGTGAATCTAGATGCTTGGTTTGGAGCATTGTTGTCAGAACGATCCAAAAGCAGTGCTAACATTTCTTCTTTGTTTAACATCCAATGGGGAACAAAAATGCAGTTATCTTTCTCTTTTTCAACATCAGACGGCCCAGCGATACGAAAGTAACTCGCTATCGGTTCCTTGCCTTTTGCTACACCATCTTTGGTTAACGGCTTATATTCCCCATGTAAATCAAAAAGAATAATATTAGTGTGCGGTAGCTTTGCGGCTTGCTCAAGTAATGAAGCTACTGTCCAGCTTTTTCCAGAGCCAGTACTTCCTAACAAAGCCGCATGCCTCTGAAATAACTTATCTCCATTCGCGACCGCTGTTGAATTGCTGGAACCATACTTTCCTAGCACTAGTTGCTGTTCTTGAGGCGTTTCTGATGCAACTACAGACATAAGTTGTTCAAGGCTATGAGCTTTTATAAAGTATGCTTTCCTCTCTACGCGAGGAAAATATTTAGCCCCCCTTTTAAACACTTTATGCTTATCACCAAGAACCTCCCAATATGTGCCAATCAATGCGACCTGAACGACATCATGATCATAGTCTAAAAGACCTTCCTCAGTGCCTTCGTCATCATCATCTTCAACTTCAAAAGGAGCTCCAATTGTCCTTTTAACTTTCTCAATTAAGCCTATGAGAAACTCACTAGGAGAATTCCCTTCAATCGCTACCAAATCAAAAACTGATAGCTCTTGAACAATCTCTGAAGACTCTGCAATAATCATCGCTCGGTGAGTATCAACGGCTGCAATACGACCAATGTAATGGTCTTCGTCAACGTTGATTACATAATCATTGTTGCTCATTTCAATACCTCGGAAACAAATTCATTTAAATTCCACCAATTACCCTCGAGAACAACCTCATCTCCTTCGATAGTGGCTTTTGTTTTATTAGACCCATGCTCAAGTTCTTCTACGATGAGTATGTTTGATCGGTCTTTACAAACTTTCTTAGCGTTGGTAGACATTTCTTTTGTTATAACTAAAGTTGGAACACCATCTAACATTCTTTGCTTAAGATGCACTTCTAGTTGCTCATCATTAAACCCGTACGCAATCACCAACAATGCGTGAGCTTTCTGTATGTAGCTGTTTGCTTTTTCACGATGGTAGTCAAATGGATTTTGATAGCCAGCACGGAACTTGCTAGTTCCTGGAGTAATTATTAACCGCTTCTCATTAATTTCTGTTTGAGTTCTAACTATTCGACCACCAACATCGTACCAATCTAAGCTTCCATGTGGCTTGAATATTTTGGCATGAGTGCGTTTAATTGTTGTGTATGCAGGCCTACCCCCAATGCCTTTTTTACTAACGATAGACTTAACTTTCCCCTCTTCCACTATAGGGATGTGCTCTCCAACATAATAACCATTGAAACCTGTAAGAATATCCAGATTAGAGTTTTCACATGCTAGTTCAATCAATCTGTCATAATTGGGCGTGATAAAAACCAGTTCATTTTGATTATGAGTTAAAAAAGGAAGAAGCTTTGATAAAGCTAGCTCCTTTTTCTGACGTATCACATCACTAAAAACAGCACGCTCATCTGACGAAATCAGAGTTGTCGTTTCTTCTATGATATGAGGGACTAATTCACTGTCTTCCTTTAATTTAGACATTGCTTCTTCAAACATCACATCGTTATCAATTAGTTCTTCGATTACGCGCCAGTCATCAAGCAAATTACCATCAACTCTCTTAGGTATTTCAGCTTTAAGGTGTTGGGATAGCCCCCACATTCCTGAAATTCCCTCACCAGTAGAAAGACCAGAGCCAATCACAACTAAGGGCTTTTGTGTAAAAAACTGCTGTAACCTTTGTTTAACTTTATCTACTTCCATCGGCTTAAAGTACCAATCATTTATGCAACATAACGCTTAAATTAACATATTACACTGATATAAGTATTTGAGGTAACTCAGAAAAAATAGGAATACACATATCAAAGTGTTGCGTACTAGTCACCATAAGATAAACCTACAGCTCAAAGGCATGTTGATACATTGCTCCTAGCGGTGATTTAAAAAGGGAACGAACATTGGCTCTTTCTATACAAAAGACGACCACGAGGTTACTGTTTAAACTGGTGGTAATACATCCTCTAAGCCAAAACGTCTCATGACATTCCAGCGGGGCGAGCGCATCAGCTCCCTCAAAGATGACAAGTGTCTTGCGTCTACATTGTTCCAAAGTAACAACTAATTCTCGATTTTCTTCTGCTGCGAAAGCAGCTAAAGGGGATTCATAGTCATTAAAGTTCAGGCTAAAGACATCGATGCCTCTAAGCTTCGCTTGGTCTCTACACATATCCAGATAGCCCGCTGGCGTGCGCTGAGTTATTAGTGAGCAGATGGTAAGCTCTAATTCCCATGCCATATTGATAAATCTTTCTGCACTAACCATAACGAGGCTTAACTAACGATCACATATTTCTAAGAGTAGTCGATTTAAAATAGATAGCTAACTCCGAAAATAATGTGCAAATACACTCACAAAAACATTTATTTCGGCGCAAAATTAAAAATAAAATCAAAAAATACGAATAACTCACAAATTATAGATTAAGCCACTGATAAATATAAACATTAAAAACAGTGACAATTATTTAGATAATAATATTAAAGTCACTAAAAAATATGTAATTAT
>NZ_JAKJSZ010000014.1:0-147849 GCF_050337535.1 Vibrio kagoshimensis | reverse complement strand
CAATAACAATAACAATAACAATAACAATAACAATAACAATAACAATAACAGCAGCTCACGTTTTGTGAGCTATTTATTTAACAAGAGTAAGAGTTTCTTCCATCGCATTTAATAAGTAAGTTCGGTCTTGTTGAATTGCGGCAAGTAATGTACATCCTAGCCAAAGGCTATAAATAGTACGTGCAGTTTGATAACCGTTATTGATATTAAGCTGCCCGCTAGAAGTACCTTCAACAAAGAATTCTTCCATACGTCGGATGACTTGTTCCGCACCCTCATTCAAAGCACTTTGCATTTGACCAGATTCGCCAGATATCTCACCAGATAGTTTTACAACCAGACATTTTATCTTGAAATCTTCGGTTAGTTTCTCATCCGTCCAATGCTGGAAATAAGCTTGGACTCTCTCTTGGTAGTTCAAAGAATCATCAGATAAGAAGCTATTCAACGTTGTAAGGTGATCGTCAAAATAATTAGTAAGCAAAATGGTACCGAAGTTCTCTTTTGACTTAAAGTGATGATAAAACGAGCCTTTCGTTGCGTTAGCTGCATTGATAATTGTCATTAACCCTAAGCCAGCAAATCCTTGTTCACTGACCAAATCAAATCCAACGTCTAATAGGGTTTGTCTCAAATTGTTCGCCATCACGCTTCCGCTGTTTAGATTCCAAACCGAATTATAAAGTGAACCGTGACAGTTCGTACAGACAAAAATGGATTTTTATCTAGACCGGTCGGTATGTTTGTTCTATAGTTGGACTATATTAAGGCTAACCATAGGCGGTGACCGAATGAAGAAAACATCAGTTATTATTGCTGGATCCAGCGGTCTTGTTGGCTCAGAGGTACTAAAGTTGTTGTTGAACGACGATCGAACGGAGCATGTTTATAGTGTGTCTCGTCGGCTTCTGGAATGTGATCAAACTGAGCAAATAAAGCTAACTCAGATCATCAGCCCTGACTTACACATTCAGAAAGAGCAATTTGATATTACTCCGAGCATTGGTGTGATTGCTCTTGGATCGACAGTAAAACAGGCAGGTTCAAAAGAAAAGTTACGAGATATCGATGTTCATTTAGTCGTGGAAACCGCTCAAAAGATGAAATCGATTGGTGTTTCGCGAGTTCTTATTCTTTCATGCCTAGGCGCCGATGAGCAATCACGCTCTCATTACCTTCGATGTAAAGGCGAAATGGAAAGAAAAGTTATGCTGCTGGGTTTTCATGAAACCATTTTTATTCAACCCGGTCCTTTAGCCGGAGAGCGTTCAGAAACTCGAATTGATGAAAAGCTTCTACAATTTCTGAGCAAGCTAGTTAAGCCATTGATGAGAGGCAAGTTGTCAAACTATGTTCCTATTCAGGCAAGTTCTGTAGCAAGTGCATTGGCTGAGCTTATTCATTTAGACAGCTTGAAATCTGTTGAAAGAATTAGCTCTTCATACATGATGAAAATTATTAATCGCTCATAATTCATCGCTCATTTGGCTAATAATAAATAGCTAAAATTGTAATGGTATATCCGTTTTAAACGAGGGGGTTTAAAGTGAATCAGGCTAAAATTAAAAACGTTTTACTGGCAGCTGGCGCTATGAATATTGGTGCTGTTTTGTTGTTTTCTCGCTTTTTTACAAACAGTGTAATTAACGAAGCGGACCCAGTCGTAATGTCCAACTTTGGCTTGGTCATGATAGTAGTGTGGGGTTTTGCGTATTTAGGGGCGGCAACCGTCAATGCAAATATCAAGTATATTGCTGGTGCTTTTGCTTTAGAAAAATTGGTGTATGTGGTGGTTTGGGTTCACTGGATTTCAACGAATGCATTAGCACCAGTATATGAAGCGGACCTGATGGCTGGGGTTTTCTTTACGATTTACGGGATAAATGATTTAGCATTTATGATTCTGTTTTTTATGATATTTAAATCTAAGTTCGATATAAAAAGCGATCGCTAAATTCTCATAAATTAACCCTATAAATTATGCAACCACAGCCTCTTAACCAAGTGTAAGTCGCTGTGGCTTTCCAATTTAGACCAGTGCCGTTATTAGTCTTGCTTCTCTATTGGTCACTTCTCATGGTGATCAACGTATAGGTAAAAATGGTGACGAGAATAATTGAACCTCCCACAATACTGGCTAAAGCTGGTATTTCAGCGAAGAATAAAAACCCCCATACTGGTGCTAGCACGGTTTCTAGCATCAAAGTCATCGACACTTCAGCAGCCGTAATGTAGCGCGTTGCAACCATCGACATCACTCTTCCTATTGGCGCGGTACACAGGCCCATTGCCGCCATAATTAACCAAGTATTTAGGCTATAACTGTTTGGTTCTGCGAAAAACGACATCACCATTGCTAATAGCAAACCACCCAATGCCACACTCGCTAATCTACTCACATCCTGATATTTACGAAGCAAGGTAAACATTAGTGACAGGCAGATTACCGAGAATACAGCCAAAAGATCTCCAAACCAGTTACCGGAGCCAAAAGACCCAGACACAACAATACCAATGCCGATCATCACGGAAATAATCGCGATAATGGTTGGGCGGCTCGTTTTTTCACGTAGTAGTAGCCAGCTAAAAATGGCAGCGACAGCCGGAGATGCGCTCAGAATAAGGAATGTATTCGCAATTGATGTATTTTTGATGCTAAACACTAACCCGCTAGCGCTACCTAGCATTAATAAGCCAGCAAACAATAGTGGCCAACCACTCTGAATTACGGCTTTTCTAATGCCACGTTTGTCGTTTATTTTGAGCAAGATTGACATTGATATAGCGCTAAATAAACCGAAAAGAAATGCGGTGTCAAAGCCACTTACACCTGCAAAACGGATAAATATTGGGTCGATACTCATTAGTAATGCGCCTAGAAGCGCTATCAAGAAACCTGTGGTGCGGCTGTTTTTTGCAGCCCAAGAAGAAAGTGTTAAAGCAGTCATAATGTATTCTCATTAAAAATCATACTATCGAGTATGATTTTTAAGTGTTATTGTGTCAATATAAATAATACTGGTGAGTATGATATTTAAGAGGAAGTCGATGAGTAAAATTGAGCAAAATAGAGAAAAGAAAAAACAAGCAATCTTGTCTGCTGCGAAGTCTGTCTTCTTATCTGAGGGATACACATCCGCAAGTATGGATGTTATCGCTAGTCAAGCTAAGCTGACAAAGCAGACGCTCTATCGCTATTTCCCTTCCAAGATCGAACTTTTCCAAGCAACTATACAGCAGATCGGCGAAAGTTATGATGACCGATATTCACAGCACCTAGCTATAGAAAGCAATCGAGATGCTCTGACTTCATTTGCTACTGAGTTTATGACGTTTCATTTATCACAAGACCATATTGCTACTCAACGATTGCTGATCGCTGAAGCGGCTCAATCACCTGAAATTGTACAGAGCTTCATGAGTATTGGACCTGACGACACCGATAGCGCTTTGAAAGCGTTTTTTGTCGATCGGTTGAGCATAAAGCATCCAGAAAGCAAGATTGAACTCTGGCTTGGTATGCTGCTTGCCCCTCGCTTTGGGGCGTTGTTGGGAAGCCCGAATCTAACTGAGCAACAGATTGAGCAACATGCTATTGAGGCAACGGATTTACTTATATCTGGAATTCAGTAAAACCATCTAGCTATTTTATCTATGAATCTTCAGTCGATTAGGCTGTTAGGGTTTATTGGTTTATTGGTTTATTGGTTTATTGGTTTATTGGTTTATTGGTTTAGCAGTGCGTATGGTTTTTATGGAGTAACGATACGAACGAAGTTAACCTTCAAGTACGTTAAGAACAGCGACAGTCTATAAGGAACGTGTTTACGAGTTGGGTACATCCCGTAAATGTTCACGATTGGAAATTCGGCTACGTTTTCCACTTTTATTAAGTTGCCGCTGTTAACGTGTGAATGAACAAATATACTCGGGATCATAGCGATACCCATTCCATCGATAGTCGCTTGTATTAAGGTATTGGTATCTGAGGTTACAGCTACCCAGGGCTGCCTATATGAAAGATTTTTACCGTCAACCGTTAGCATCCAATAATCGCCATTTCTTGAATTTCCCATATGTAGGCAATCATGATTTTTTAAATCGGCATAACTGGAGGGGGCTTGATACTCGCTTATGTATGCGGGTGACGCGTACAACCCGAACTCAGACTCTCCGAGTTTGGTCGCAACATAAGATGAATCTTGCAATTCGAAAGAGAATCGAATGCTGAGATCGATCTCTTCCTCGATGAGATTTAAATGGTTATTTGATAAAACGAGATCAAAACGAATTCCTGTATATTCTTTACGAAATTCTTTAATAACCTTCATTAAAAAGGGCCCCATCGCATCAGGAGCGGATAGCCGGACTAAGCCTTTAGGGTTGTTCTGGTGAGCCGTTGTGAGTGAATCTTCTAGCTGTTCAATGTTACTCAATACCGCTTGAGCACCTTCATAATAAGCCTTCCCTCCAGGGGTAAGGTGCATACTGCGCGTTGTACGATTCAGCAGTACAAATCCTAGCGAATCTTCCATTGCCGCAATGTGTCTCCCGACAATGGCAGGGGTAATACCTAATGCTTTCGCGGCTTTAGAAAAACTGCCTTTATCGACAACAGTACAAAACAGCTGCATATTCCGATACTTATCCATTTGATACCTATTGTATTAAGTGAAGTTACTTTTGGATGTATTGTTCTATTTTGTGATGTTAATTATCTTTTGTTTCATCATCAACAGTGAAACGGAAATAATCATGTCTCTTATTTCAAAAATAACAACGTTAACCCTAGCATTAGGAATGAGTGGGGCTGCCAGCGCCGCTGATGGTTTTGATCCTACTAAACCAGAAATGACAGAACTCAAAGATGGCATCTATCAATATTCTCAATTTTTTTATAATAGTTTGGTTGTCATTACCGAAGAAGGCGTGATTATTACTGACCCTTCAGGTGAAGTGCGATCCGCACAAATGATGGCAGAAATTCGCAAAGTAACCGAACAACCGGTCAAAAAAGTTATCTATTCCCATGACCATTTTGATCACTCTCGTGGCGGTGAAATTTTCAAGGAACAGGGCGCTGAATTTATTGCACAAGAGAACTGCACTGACCTACTTTCTCGAGATTTAGAGGGTAAGGTGATTTATCCAACGGCGACTTATAAAGACGATATGACCATTTCTTTAGGTGGGAAGAATGTAGACCTGCATTACTACGGTAAGAACGATGGTAACTGCATGAGTATTGTGCATATGCCCGAAGATAAGGTCTTGGTCGCTGTAGACTGGCACTTACCTCAATATCTGGTGAGTTCAGGTCGCTTAATTGAGCAAGACTATGTCGCTACGTTGAACACCATAAAACGTGTTCGTGAGAATTTGGAATTTGACACAATCGTAAATGGGCATGTTCCTGTCGACTCGCCAGAGCTTCTAAAAGAAAGTGAAGAATTTACTCAGGCTCTATTTGACAAGGTTTGGGAAGGCTTGCAAGAAGGTAAGTCGGTAGAGGAACTAAAAGAGTCGATAAAACTACCTAAATTTAGCCATTGGAGCGGTTACGAGGAGCACTTACCTGCTCACGTAGAGCGAATGGCTTACTCTATTTGGCATGGTAATTAATAGGATAGGAGCATTTATAATGAAATTACATGTATTTGATAGTTGCCCTTTCTGTGTTCGAGTGAAGACCGTTATTGGACTAAAACATCTGGACTGTGAAATAAGCCCTATGACGTTAGGCGAATTACCTGAGTCTCTAGAAGGCAAGCTAGACCGGTTGGTTGTACCCGTACTTGAGATCCAGAAACTGGACGGTCGTGATAGTACGCTGATGATTGAGAGCCTGGATATAATTCGCTACTTGGATCAACAGGGCTCACCATTATTCACGAGCTACGAAGTATCGGAAGAGTTACAAAGCCTTTTAAAACAACTCTACCCAGTATCAGCGCAACTTCTATATCCACGAATGCCACAGCTTAATCTGCCTGAGTTGTCTACACCATCTGCATTAAATATATTTGTTGAGTCGCGCAAAGCCACTTTAAACCAGTCGCTCGAACAAGCGTTAGAGAAAACGGATGAGTACCTTCTTGAATTAAAACGACTCTTGGAAGAAATAGAGTCATTGATCAGTATTGATGATCTTGTATCAGGTGAACGTACATTAAACATTGAAGACATTGTCGTATTTGCTGAATTACGAAATTACACCATGATTGCGGAGCTTGAAATGAGTGTCGGCTTGATGGGCTTTGTTAACACCATTTCGTCACGTTCTGGCGTGTCTTTATATTCTCAAGTAAGTCAGGGAGTTTAAAATGGCAGGCAACAAATTTCTTCCATTGCTGGTTATTTTTTCACTCATACCTTTAGGCCCACTCGCTATTGATGTCTACTTGCCATCTTTTCCACAAATGATTGAAACTTTCGCAGCTTCTGACAGTGAAATAAGACAGACCATTTCAGTTTACATTCTGGCTTTGGGGGTTAGCCAATTAATTGCGGGGCCGATCTCTGACCGCAAAGGACGTAAGTTCTCTGCCATGCTTGGGCTATTTATGTATGCCGTCGGCAGTTTACTTGCCGTGGCATCTTCCTCCCTGAGCCTATTATATGCTGCAAGAGCCATCCAAGGGATAGGTGCTTCTTTTACCATGATTACTGCCATGGCTTGGATTCGCGACAACTATGAAGGTGATGCCGCAGGTAAATGGTTAAGCTATATGGGCGGCGTGACTAGCGCTGTACCGACTATTGCACCGCTCATTGGCAGTGGATTGGCGATCTGGTGGGGCTGGAGTGGAGGGTTCTACCTAATGGCAGGTTTAGCATTGTTACTTTTTGTTGCTTCTTCATTTTCACTTCAATCACAACGGAATGTTAAAACCACAACTGAAGTTGTGGATACACATGCGCTTAAGTGTAACGTTCGCGGTATATTAAGCCACCGTACTTTTCTGATTTATGCGCTGACAAATATGCTCAGTTTCGGCGCATTGCTAACCTACATTTCTGTTGCCCCTATCGTTGCGATAAATGATGGTGGTTTTTCTCAAGTACAGTTCTCCGTTATGTTCGGACTCATAGGGGGTGCTCAAATACTTGCCAGCTTTTTTGCACCTAAATTAATGGCTTCATTTGGTCGTAGGAATACGGTGCGATTTGGTTCCAGTATTATGGTGGTAGGGGGCGTTGGCTTATTATTTATCAGTTCTGAAGCAACTTACTATTTCTTTGCATTAGCAGCACTTGGTGCGGCTGGATTCAGTCTCTTATCTGGTTCTGCAACGTCTCTTGCATTAGAACCTTTCAAATACTGTGCTGGTTTAGCAACATCTATCGATGGTTTTTTAAGAATGATAGGAGGCGCTTTACTTGTCGCCTTATCAGGACTATTAGGTGCTAGCAGTATTTCCACGCTGGCATTCGTGATGCTTCTGTCTGTGATACCAGTGTTATTAATCACTGTAGATAATCGGATCGTAAAACTGACCCAAGCTTAAGTTAGTCATTAAATGAGTCACTTTGAACTCGCCGAACAGCGAGCGGTTATGCGCTAGATGTTTCGATTCACACAGCTCCTATGAATGAGGAGTCTGTGTGATTTTTGGTTATATGTAACAGATAAGTGGTCCGATGATTCAATAAGAGGCTTTGCGCTACTTCATCTAAACCGGAAGCAATATAATCTTTCCATTTAAAGTCGTGGTTTCAGACTCAATCAGATCAATCGCGGTCTGAAATTCACTGAGTGGTAGATAACGGTCAACATCGAGTTGTATATCGTGAGTGATGAAATGATTCAGCATAGCCATAAATTTACTACGGCGGACACTTTTACCCTCTGCTTCCTCCCAATAACGTAAGAAGAAAGTGCTGAAATCGATGCTTTGGTTTTTCGCGTGTTCGAAGAAGCTTGGGTCATAAAAATCCAGTGACAGCGTTCCATAGTTGATAAAACGACCTTGATTACCAAGGGTATGAATAAGCTCGGTTCCGGGTTTCCCGCCAATCGCATCAAAGGCAACCGTTGGCTGAGGTAAACTTAGCTGTTGAATTTGTGAAACTAAGTCACCTTGAGCATCTAACACATGATTTGAAACTGTTCGAGGTCGCTTTGGCTGTGATGTAACGACAATGATTGTGAACCCGAGTGATGACGCTAACTGGGAGAAAATTTTGCCAATGGCTGAGTTGCCTGCATTGATTATCAACACATCTTCTTTGGTCAACTTTGTCACTTCTGTAGTCAGTACCCACGCGGTCAGTGCATTGATGTATAGCTGACAGGCGTAGCCATTGTCTAAATCTTGAGGTAGAGGGAATAGGTTGTCTGGCGATACATCGACATAGTTCTGCCACGTTCCACTCGTTGCCACTAGCACTCGCTGATTAAAGGTAAACTCAGCATTGCTGGATTCTACAACCCTTCCGACCGCTTCAAACCCTGGCACTCTCGGTGGCTGGTGGCTGTGTTTGTATTGACCAACACCATAAATCGACAACAAATCACTAGGGTTGATGTTAGTCGCTTCAATTTGTACTCGAACCATCTCTTCAGCAAGCGTCCCTAAAGTGACATTTTCTAGCTTAAGAGACTCTTTCGGCTGACCGAAACGGAACTGGCTGATTTGGGTATTTTGCTTATTGTCAGTCATGGTTCGGGTACCTTTAGGTTAAGAGCATGCATCGATTTTAAGTACTACATCGATTTTAAGTGTAGCGTGTTCATGAACAACCTTGGATCGGCAATATTGTTCAGCATTGATGGTGTTGGTAAACAATCGTCATCCACGTAGTCGACATAATCTGCCGCTGAATCAAAGATCAAAATATCCAATGCCAAACGATCTAAGCCGTATCGACCTCGGTGGATCATATCCGCTGAAAACACTAACAAGTCACCTGCTGACAACGGTATCTGTTTACCACCATAGATGTCATCACTGCTCACTTTACCATTCTCTTCTTGGCGAACATTGTATTCTTCTTCGTTGTCCCAGCGCTTGTGCGTTCCGGGAATAAGCTCCATGCCGGGCTCATCAAATAGGGGCACACGCAGGTGTAACACTTGAGTTTCCATGATGACTTTCATTTGGTCATCAATGTCATAGTCGTATTGACAGTCACGATGCCAGAAGTCTTTTTGTTGTGGGTTCACAGGATTGAAAAACAGTTGAGTGTTCATGAATGCCGGCTTATTCGGTATCACCGCATCGACCACGTCCATCACTTGTTTTGAGCTTATGAAGTCAAAGAGTACGCTTCTATCGTCGGCGGGCAAATATTCGCTTCCTGTAATTAGAGACGAGTTAAAGGCTTCTTCTTGATAAAACTCTTCGTTGTCCTTTTTCCATGATTCATGGAATTTAAGCACGACTTTTCTAAGTGATGCAATTTGAGCATCATCGAAATATTTTCTGATAACAAAGTAACCATGTTCATCGTAACGGTTGCTTAATTGTTGGTTGTTTTCTACCACTGACTACCTTCGTTCATTCTGTACCGCTTAATAACCACGGATTTCTTGGGCGCATAATGCCAGACAGGTGCCATTCCACCAAGTTAATGGATTCATTTAGCTAGATGGGTATTGAGATCTCTACACTTGAGTGTCTATTTAACTGCGCCAGCCAGAAAAGTGAGCCACTAGATAGTCTATTGCCAAGCGAGCACGTAATGGCAGGAAACGTTGATTTTGATACACGATCCAACTGCTGTTTCCTTTCCCCCAAAAGTCTTGCAAGACTGGGGTAAGCAAACCTGAGCTGAGCCCTTTCGCTAGGCTACTTTTGGGCATGTAAGCAATGCCTAGCCCTCGTTCGCAAGCAGAGATGACAGCATTAGAGTTATTGCTTTTCCAGCGACCATGGACACGCGTGCTAATGGTGTTTTGACCATTTTCAAAGAGCCAGTGATCATTATTGGCAATAATACAACTATGCTGTTTTAGTTGGTTGGGGTGGGTGGGCTCACCGTGACGTGTTAGATATTCCTGACTCGCGACAGCTGCCATTGGGCGATCAACGAGTTTTCTCGCAACCAAACCAGAATCTTTTAGAGCGCCATAGCGAATGGCGAAATCAATACCGTCTTCAATGAAGTTAACCATTCGGGAATTAAAATCCATCTCGATAGTGAGCTCCGGATAAGACTTAGCGAATTCCATTAAAGCTGGAGCGACATGCTCTTCTGCAAAGGCACCTGCGGCGCTTACACGTAGAGTGCCACTTAATGTAACTTGCTGTAAGTTCAAACCTTCATTGGCTTGTTGCAACCCATTGACCAATTCTCTGCATTGTTGGTAATACAGCTGACCGGCGTCGGTTAAATTGACTAGCCGAGTTGAACGAGCCAGCAACACCGTTCCAAGCCTTTCTTCTAGTCTAGATACTTGTCGGCTTACGTGGCTTGTACTGCAACCTAGCTGTTTGGCCGCTGCGGAAAAACCTTGGCTTTCAGCCACTGCAACGAATTCAATAATTCCATCAAAATTGTTCATGTCTTCCATCTTTGCTGTATGGCAATAATCTTTTGCCAATTATCGGTATTATCAGTCAAATGGTTTTGAATTAATATCATTATCGAACTCAAAGCCTTCAAGGAAAAAATAATGAAAAAGATCCTAATTCCAGTAACGAACCATGCAACTTTAGGCGAAACAGACCAAGCTAACGGTACTTACTCTCCAGAGATCACTCATGTTATTCACGAGCTTAGTGCTGCTGGCTTTGAATACGATATCGCGTCAATTCAAGGTGGAAAAGCGCCACTCTATGGTACTGATGTTGAAGCCGATGAAATAAACAGCGTTGTGTATTCTGATGATGATTTTCAAAATCGAATCAATAACACAATCCCAGTTTCGCAAATTAATATTGATGACTATGACGCAGTGTTCTACCCAGGTGGCTTTGGGTTGTTATCAGACCTTGCTACGAACGCGAGCTTCGCTCAATTGTCTGCAAAGCATTACGAGAATGGCGGAATTATCGCGGCAGTATGCCATGGTCCCGCGGCATTACTTCCAATCACATTGAGTAATGGTGACAGCCTACTGGCTTCTAAGTCGGTAACGGGTTTCACTCGTGAAGAAGAGATCGATTTTGGTACGATTGCTGATATCCCATTTCTGCTTGAAGAGTCACTTTCACGTAAAGCCGCTCGCTTTAGCAAAGCACAGCCTTGGCATGAACTAGTTATTGTTGATGAAAGGGTGATTACGGGGCAAAACCCAACGAGTGCGCATGCTGTTGGTAAAGCGTTAGTGGCTTCACTGTCATAAACTTTTGACAATAAATTTCAATAATTTAAGTTACTTAAAATTGCCCATATGCATGGGCTATTTTTTTGGAAGATGAAGTGGCGGTTTAGAGTGGTAATACTTTGTCTATGATTGATTTTCTGGCTACTGACTTTTATCTATTAGCCGCTGGATTGTTTAATTGCTTCTATCAATTGCTCTAACTCGTCTTGCACATTGGTTGATAGTTCAAACCCAATGTTTATTCTTAGACAATCGTTATAGAGCGATAGGGTACTAAACAATTGACCCAAGCGAATATCGATTTGATTTTCTTCGATTAGTTCTGTAAATCTCGCAAGCTCAAGCCCTGGTACTTGTAACCAGAGTACCATTCCCCCTTGTGGGTGACTTATTTTGACCTTTTTGGGCAAGCGTTCAGAGAGAAAGGTGAGATAAGACTGCCTTAAGTTAAGTAATTTGCTGCGACGACGCTTCAGCTGCTTGGCGTAGTGCCCAGACTCAATGAAATCAGCCACCGCGAGTTGAATGGGAAGTGAAACACCAAAGCAAGAGGCGCTATGCTGCTGGCGGTAACGTTCTGTAAACCGGCCGGGTAAGCACCACCCTAATCGATAACTCGGTGACAAGCTCTTTGATACGGACCCACACCAGAGAATGTAACCGTCGCGATCGTAATACTTCGCAGGTAGTGGTGTGTGCTCAGAGTAGGAGAGCTCTAGGTAAACGTCATCTTCTATCATTGGCACTTGATAGTGATTAGCAAGCTCTGCCAGTTTCTGTTTTTGTTGTGCAGACATGGTGATCCCTTGAGGGTTCATGTGCGATGTACAAAATAAACCGGCCTTAACACTCCCTTGCTCTAAGTGCGCTTCTAATTGGAGCAGATCTATTCCATCGTTCAGAGAAGGGATTTCTACGATATTACGCCCCATCTGCCCGAGTAAGTCTAAAATGCCACTAAAGCATGGTGAGCTAATGGCAATGGCATCGCCTACTTGGGTACAGGCTTCTAGGGCTGCTTTGATGGCAGGCATGCACCCTGAAGTGATGACCAATTCCTCAGAGTTAATATGCAGACCAAGCTTTGCAAAATGAACACTTAATGCGTTACGTAGCAAAGGGTCGCCTTGAGTATCTGGGTATTGATTGAGTCGGCTGCCGAGCCGTTTGCTTGCCCTACGAAAACTTCGTTCAAGTTCATTCAGCGCGAGATCGTCAATTGTTGTGCTCGATACGCCAAGAGGTCCATTATGAAGAGAGTGGATGGAGAAGTTCTGGTTAACTTTCGAGACCTTACTAACAAATTGTGCCCATTCCGGTGTGCTGTGTGTACTCGGTTGCGCCGACACATAATACCCTGCTTGAGGTCTAGCATGAATCCAACCCTGAGATTCCAACTCTTGATAGCAACTTACAGCAGTCGACATGCTCACAGCTTGCTGCTTTGATACTTGTCGTAATGAAGGCATACGACTTCCTTCTGTCAGTTTTCCGGCTTCAATCTCGCGGATAAACTTGCTCGCCATCATTCTGTACATACTCATAGGCTGTAACTGTACTTCTTTTTGTTTAAAAAATTGTATCTGTACTGATAACTGTACTCGAGTAATACTCTTTTTCAACAAAAAGAGGGGACAGTTATGATAAGAAACGATTTATTTTTGGCAATATTCGTCATGGCGATATGGGGTTTTAACTTCTCAATGATTAAGTTGGGGATCACTGAAGTGCATCCGTTACTGGCGACTGCTGCTCGATTTACGTTGGCGGTGATACCAGCCATATTTTTTATTAGAAAACCTAACGTAGCTTGGCGTTACTTGTTTGCTTATGGCTTAGTGTTCGGTGTAGGAATATGGGGTATGGCTTCCTGGTCGATTACAGCAGGACTTTCTTCGGGTATGTCTTCTGTTTTGCTTTCATCTAACGCTTTAATCAGCATGGCCGTTGGCGTATTTATCCATAAAGAAAAAGCTTCAATGCGAAAAGTTATTGGGGCTGTGACGGCATTGGTCGCTCTTTTGGTATTGATCTCAGCGACTAATGGCAATATTACCCTAGATGGTTTGATGTTTATTATGATTGCCGCTTCATGTTGGACGGTAATGGGCATGATAGTAAAAGCGTCTCAAACCACACAGGCATTTGCGTTTAACGTGTGGGGAATGTTATTTGCGCCAATTCCTCTTGTTCTATTTGCTGTGAGCCTTTATGGACCGGGTATTATTTGGCATGCCTTAGATGTATGGGATTTTAACACCACACTAGCCGTTGTTTTCCAAGCTTATCCAACCACATTGTTTGGTTACTGGGTATGGAATCGATTATTGATTCGTTATCCCCTGAGTACCACAGCGCCTCTCACATTACTGGTGCCAGTGTTTGCCTTGATCTCTGGATACTTTATGTATGATGAAGTGCTAAATATCGCCCAAATAGTTACTTGTATCCTGTTTTTAATTGGGGTTGGGCTGATTGTTAAGCCTGGACGGGAAATGAAACAAAAACCAATGTCGGCTAAGTTGCAAGAGAGCTAGTTACTCGCGGTAAAACGGTAAATGAGCTGAGTTTTACTAGCGTTGAGCTTTCTCTAGTTAATCTTGTACTAATAAAGCTTGCTAGAGTTACGTTCAATTGTGTTAAGTCTACTAACAAAGCCACCTTCAAATGGTGGTTTTTTTATTCATAGTTATATTTCCCTGAACTGTGTTTTTTAGCGATCACATAATGGAATTAAACTGATTTACTAAACAGGAAACTCCTTTATTTTCAATAGCATTTTGATATATTCATGTGAAACTATACTAATACATGGAATGGCTTAAATGATAAAACAAAGTGGTATTTTCTTAACGTCACTGTCTCTGGTGTTATCCACCAATGCTTTTGCTTACGATCTAGATTTAGAATATTTTGAGAGTGAAGATATCGCCTTATTAAAGGCGGCAGAAAAGTCGAGTGATAATGAATTATTGATGAAGGCGGCTAGCCTTCTGATAGAAGATTCAATGTATGACGAGAATGTCGATCGTGGCTATGAATACATGAAGAAAGTGGCACAAGCTGGCGAAGTAAAGGCAATGATTAGTTTAGCTGATATGCATTACGATAATGATCAATATGAGAAAGCACTTCGCTGGTACCACAAAGCTGAACAAAGCAAAGACCCTTATGTGCTCTACTCGTTGGCTGTGATGTACTTTGATGGCGAAGGGACACCTGTCGATTATAAAAAAGGCAATGACTATTACTTAGCTTCTGCGCAAGCTGGATATTCGGATGCTATGTATCAACTTGCCTTTTCATACAATGATGGAAAAGGCATCGGGCAGGACTTCTCTAAAGCAGCGTATTGGTTTGAGCAAGCGGCAAACTTAGGTGATGTAAGCGCAATGTATAATTTGGGTATTTCTTTTCTTAAAGGAGAAGGCGTAGACAAAAGCTGCTCTAAAGCGATGCAACTATTTAACAACGCTATTGACGAAGATGAACATGCGCTTTCCTATGCCAAAATGGGCGATATTTACTCTTATGCAGAGTACAAAAAAGCCTGTAATTTCAAAACCACTGACTACAAGAAAGCACTAGAGTATTACACTGGTGGTGCAATGCAGGGGAATGCTTATAGCCAATATTCAGTTGGTTATGCTTACCGTAACGGTCACGGCACGTGGAGCGATTTCGTTAAAGCGCTGGCATGGTTCGAAGTTGCGTATGAGTATGGTGACTCGGATGCAGAAAAAGAGATTGCGGATGTTAAACAGCATATGTCCAAAGAAGATATTGCTTCGGCAACCCAGCTCAAAGACTCTTTAATTGAAGAAATTTGGTAAGTAATCTCGATTGTAAGTACTTTGGCTTATGGCTTATGGCTTATGGCTTATGGCTTATGGCTTATGGCTTAAACAGCTTACGAAAGACTATTATGATATAGAGATTTCCCCTCATAAAAGCTTAAATCAATATTTTAAAAGCGAGCGTAGTGCTCGCTTTTTTTATTTATATCGAAAAATATTATCCGCTATCCGCTATCCGCTATCCCAATTATGGACAATGACAATTTTACGAATCGCGAGCATATAACTTTTTAAATATACACACTTGCTCAATTGTGCATGTGTGTATATGATTCGGTTCTATTTTCACTTGTAGAGATTCCAATTGTGGATGCTAAATTAGTAATTGCGTTAAATGAGTTTTTTTATGTGGCTAAAGGTCTAGTGCTGATCATTGCTGTTGTGTCTGTGTTAACTGGTATTATGCGAGAATATATTCCGCAAGATAAACTCCAGGCAACACTGACTAAACATGATAAGTGGGGAACCTTACTAGGCGCTTTTTTTGGAATGCTGACCCCATTTTGTAGTGCGGCCGTTGTTCCTGTGACCATGGCAATGGCATCAATGGGAGCATCACTTGGTACCGTCATGAGTTTTATCATTTCAGCACCATTATGTAACTTCATCGTATTGGCGATGGTTTACGCTGCCTTTGGGTTAAAGATCACCGTGGTTTATTTCTTAATTACCTTTAGTGCGGCAGTACTTGGGGGGTATTTGATATCTAAATCTCCTTGGCGAAATGAAATCAAACGTGATGGCGAGCTTGAAAACACCAAGGGAAATAGTTGTAGTTCAGAAAAGGCGATCACTTGCGGTGGTGTACCTTCTTCAGCTTCAAGAATGCGTAATGCCATGGGCGGGGCATGGACTTTGTTCAAACGCATTATCCCATACGTCCTATTGGGCGCGGCGATCAGTGGTTTTTCTGCAGCTTATTTGCCTGCCGATCTTGTGGAGAAATATGTAGGGGGCGGTAGCTTTGAGTCGATAGTGATTGCTTCACTTATTGGTATTCCACTTTATCTCCGGATTGAAATGGCAATTCCTTTACTTAACGTATTGATAGCGAAAGGAATGGGATTAGGCGCTGCATTAGCATTAATTATTGGTGGTACTGGTGCAAGTTTGCCTGAAATCGCGCTAGTATCAGCTGTTCTTAAAAGAAAAGCAGTGATAGCGTTTGTTGGGATAGTGTTAACTACAGCCATTTTGGGTGGCGCTATTTTCCAATACGCTCTATAGAATTGTCGCGCCACTCGGTTTGAGTGGCGCTATTAGTTGAAAAGGTAAACACCGTGATGGATGAAAAATATATTGATTCGTTGAAAGCGTTATCGGAACCAAACCGATTACGTTTGTTTTGGTTATTTCTGCATGTTGACGAATGCATGGCAGTTGCAGAGGCTATGGATATCATTGGTGAAACTCAGTACAACGTTTCTCGAAATTTAAAAATGCTGTACAAGGCTGGGCTGCTTAACCATGAGAAGAAGGGAAAATGGGTGTTTTACACTTTAAAAGAGCAGACTGCACCTCACTGCAAAGCCTTAGTGGATTCAGTCAGACACTTACCAGAAGATGATTTTAAAGAAGTGATGAAACGCTGCATTATTCGTTTATCAATGAGAGTTGATGGCGAATGTGTTGTCGGCCCGGATAGTGAAATATGGCAAAGTAAAATTAAGTAAGTATGGTTTTTTATGAATACGTACACTAAACAGGAACTGGGTTTTATTATAGAGCAGCACAGCTTATGGCTTAAAAATGAAGGTGGTAAACGTGCTGTTTTAGGGGGCGCTGACCTTAGTCACCTCAACCTAAAGGGGCTCGATCTACGAAGAGCGAACTTAATTCGTACTGATTTTAGCCACAGTGATTTGTCCGGTAGCGATATGAGTGATGCCGATATCATGTACGCAAACTTCCAGAATGCATGCTTAAATAATGCTATTTTCCGTGATTCTGATTTACGTAATGCCAATATGAGCCATGCTCAGATGTGTAATATTGACTTACAACGAGCCGATTTATACAAGACAGATCTTAGTCATACCGAATTGAGCAATGGCGCGCTTAAAAGCTCTTATTCAACGGGAACAATAATCACATTGCGTGATACCAGTAAGCCAAGTTGTTTCTTGCTTTAACCTCCGATATATCTCTAACAATTTAAGCTGCCTTCTCTATCTTTGATCTCATGAATTAAGTCGGTCTTATTAGCCGAAGGTTTATATTGTTGTCAGCTATTTTGCTACATCTACATCTAGTTACTTAGGTACTACTGACCGCTCTTCTCTTAAAGACAATGTATGTCGGAAAAATGCCTGTTTAATTTCAGTAAACCTTATCAATCTTATTAGGCGCAGGTAAGGTCACTTTTCTGTGTATTAAACGCTTATTAATTATCTCAGGTGAACAATAATGAGAGCAGTATGGATTTTTATCATCATTGTCAGCACGTTAGTTTATGGCGGTATGAGAAGAGAAAGTATTGAACGTAATTGTTTTGAACCTTTTTCAATTTCACCTACTGATTACTTTAATACCCCTGAACCTCAGCTTTGGTACATTATTGGAGGGAATAGTGGAGATGACTTTTTAGTCGATAATAATATCTTTGCGTACGTTGTTGAGGGTGACTTTGCGCAGAAAATGACTCCGCTAGACCCAGATAGCTCGGTCAACTTTACCGGAAATGTTTACAAGTTTTGGCCTAGTTGGCCTGAAAAGTTCCTCGGTGGCGGTGATAACAATATTCAATTTGAAGTTTTCATTGATAGAGATAAATTCCTAGTTTTCGATGAGTTAGAGAGGAATGAAAACATCCCACGTATAGAAGAGCGTTGTGATTTTTGAGCTGATGAGAACTATTATTTTGACTGAAAAGTTATAGGGAAATATATGAATTTTGAAGGGTTATCAGAACAGCAAGTTTTGGATATAGCTAATCCTATAATGGATAATTTGATGGAAGCATCAACTGAAATTAATTATGAAAGGCATGTTCAAGACTTTACGGATCGCATGAAGAGTATAGTGACTAAAGATTACCTTCATAAAGTCTGTGAGCAGTATCAATCAGAAAAAGGATACTTTGCTGAACGTGAGTTTGTTGCTGTGTTCAAACGTCCCGACTCAGTGGCAATCGTCTGGAAACAATCATTTACTAAAGCGAAAGGGCAATTTGTAGCTGAAATGGTGTTGGTCAATGTTAATGGTCGTTACCTTTGCGATCATGTGATGGTCTTTTAATTGGATAATCGCTAATTTAGCAATTGATGATCGAAAATTTCAATGACACTAGTTTTCAAGGGCGAAATTTAGCGAAATGAAGTCAGTCAATCTTTCAAAACACGCCAAGTGCTAAACTTGTTTTCGTAGCGAAACAGCGCTGAGTTGCGAAGAGCAATTTAGTGGTGAACCTCAGCTGAGCATCTATTATTAAGTCATATGCAATCAATGAGTTAATTATGGATCCATTAACACAAGGTGTGCTGGGGGCTTCTTTGTCCTTATCAGTAAGCCAAAAACAACACTTAATCGTCGCCGGTGCTTTTGGTCTACTCGCAGGAATGGCTCCGGATCTGGATGTATTTATCCGGTCAGAGAGCGATCCATTACTTTTTTTGGAGTTTCACCGGCAATTTACTCATTCACTCTTTTTTATTCCTCTGGGCAGTTTTATATGTGCTCTTGCTTTTCACTGGCTGATCGGAAAGCCACAGCGACTCTCGTTTAAACAAAGTTGGCTTTATAGCGCACTAGGTTATAGCACTCACGCGTTGCTGGATTCTTGTACTTCTTATGGCACTCAATTATTTTGGCCTCTAACCAGTGAGCGTTATGCTTGGAATAGCGTATCCGTGATTGACCCCGTGTTCACCCTGCCTATATTGATACTGCTCTTATTCACAATGCTTAAACGAAACACTTGGTTTGCTCGTATCGCATTTCTTTGGGCTTTAACGTATCCAACATTAGGTATGATACAAAGAGATCGCGCTGAGGCTGCGGGATGGCAATTAGCAAATGAACGACAACATGCCCCTATTCGGTTAGAGGCGAAACCGAGTTTCGCCAATATTTTGTTGTGGAAGGTTATCTACGAAACTGAGGGTTACTACCATGTTGATGCAGTGAGGGTAGGGACTTCAGTGAAAAAATACCCAGGTGAAGCCATAGAAAAGCTAGAGATGAGTAGGGACTTTCCTTGGCTCGACCTTAATTCACAACAAGCTAAAGACATTGAACGCTTCAGCCAGTTTTCAAAGGGCTTTTTAGCCAAAGCTCCTAGCGATGAACTGCGTGTTATCGATGTTAGATATTCAATTGTACCAAACCAACTCAACGCGCTATGGAGTATAAAGCTATCACCATCAGTGACTCATGATACGCATGTAGAATATGAGACACATAGGGCTAATAGCTCGGCATCAAGACAACTTTTCTTAGAAATGCTATTGGATTTTTAATGATTTAATTTCGTTACTTATTAGGTTCTTGTGATTTTTTAAATTGGATCTGAATTAAATTAAGAGAAAAGGGAAGAGGCTGCTTATCTGCAATTAGAAAGCCAATTTGTTTTATTTCTTTTGCATCAATTTTAGGAGCTCCGCTGAGCATTCGCCCTCTGAACACTGCTTGAAAATCACTAAGATGGAAAACTCTCTTAAATTGTTCTCCTTGAACAGTGGAAAAATCGTGTTTGTAGTTTATTCGGTAGCCGTCTTTCCATGTTGTGAGCCTGAGTTGGTAAGTGCGTCCATCACCAATATATGTTAGTTCAACGGTGTCCGGCTTATTGGACAGAGTCTCAATCGCTCGGTTTACTGAACTGAATCCACCATTGTTGGCAAACGATAACTCACCGATGAATCGACTTAACTGACCGCCATAGATGAAACTGCCTGTTGAAACGCCACCCATTACATTATCGTTGGTTGCAGTCCAGTTATGTTGTTCGCTCGCTTTTGTAAAATCGATCATATTCTTTCCTGAAGCCATTACGGCTTTAGAGCATAAAAAATAGCTAGTAAAGACTAACAACAAAAAGGCTATTTTCTTCATCGAGTAGTGTATTTGAACTCTTTTAATGTGAGCTATATTCATCTTAACTCCGTTCATGAGACTTTTTTCAATGTATTGGTTTAGTAGTAATCATTGCTAAGCAATGGCTGATGAAAGCGGAGTAATTGGACGGTTTACCGTGCTCAATTTTAAGTGTTCCGTGAAACATTAGCGTTACGGTTACGTCTTTGTAGCTTAACCAACAGGTGTATCCATCGTAATCGTGCCATGCGTATACTTCATCTAAAACGTATCGGTCATCTAACCTATCACCAGATGCTCGAATACAGTCGAACACTCTGAGAAACTCTTTGATGGTGAGCTTTTTATCCATGTGTTACTCCTAATATGAGGCTAACAAGCACAACATTTATCACCTATAGCCAATGCGTTAAACCAAAACTGATGCATTACTAAGGATAAAATTCATGTCTTGTATGTGCTCTTGATTGCCTAGTTAGGTACGGTTGAACCCTTTGATTCGATCAATGGTGAGTGTCTCTAATGTATATCTATCTGAATATAAAAGTGATTATGGTTGCTGATAGTAGAGAGAACTTATCTGATGGAACCTGTGATACATTTGAAATATTAACTGGGAAGGACCAATGCTTTTCGAACATTGGTTAGAATAAAATCTAGAATCATAACAAGCACTAGCGAGCTAACTCATAAATTGAGTCAGTCTCAAACTTTAATAGGAAATACCATGGCAAATCATATTGAGTTTAAACCTTTTGAACCAAGCGATAGAGATGCTTGTCTTCAAATCTTTGATGAAAACTGTCCATTATACTTTGCGACTAATGAACGTGAAGATTACTCCGGCTTTTTGAATAGCTTCCCCGAAGGTTATGAAGTTTGTATGGTAAACAGTCATATCGTTGGTGCTTATGGTTTGGCTGTGGATGACCAGAAAAATTGTCATCTAAATTGGATTTTAATCTCTCCAGATACCCAAGGGTCGGGTATCGGTAATGAATTTATGACTAGGGCGATTGCTCGTGCAAAGTGTCTAGGTTCAGAAGAAATTCAAATTGCAGCTAGCCATTTGTCGGCTCCTTTTTTTGCTAAGTACGGAGCATTAGAGGTGAATTACATATCTGATGGATGGGGTTTAGGAATGCATCGAGTGGATATGAGATTGAAACTGCCTTAAATGGTTTTGGTTTAAAGCCGGGAGCCACCGTAGTAATGGTTGAAAGTATTTACGTTTATTTGAAATGATGCCTGCTAAGTTTGATTAAATGTTTACAGTAAACTAGACGAATCGCTGTTTAAACTGGATTGAATTATAAGTACTCAAATTAAGGTGTGTTTCTTTGACGAAATGAATCATAAAAGATTGATGTTCTGCAAAAAACACACAGAATCAAGCGTCATAATTTCTTAAATCGAGCTAGTGAATGGATAAATTAACTGCAGCAAAGGTGTTTGTTGATATTGCTCAATCAGGCAGTTTTACGGCGACGTCTGATAGGCTCGAAATGTCACGACCTACGGTGACTCGTTATGTTGAAGCGATGGAAAAATGGCTCAACGTGCGCTTATTACACCGAACTACTCGTAAGGTCACATTAACTAGTGCAGGAGTAGGTTGCTTGAAAGAAGTAGAGCTTTGGCTGGAACAAGCGGAAGCTCTACTCGAGTTGAGTGATAAAAGTGAAGAACTCTCTGGTAGTGTAAGAGTCGCGACAAGCATGTCATTTGGATTTTCACAGCTTGTTCCTGCACTGCAAGAGTTCATGTCCATACATCCCAAAGTTTATGTCGATATTGATTTACAGGACTCTGTTGCTGATTTAACCGAAAGGCAAATTGATCTGGCGATTCGTATTGCGTCTAACCCCGATCCATCTTTGATCGGTAAGCCAATTGCCTTGTGTAAATCGCAACTTGTTGCCTCTCCAACCTACTTAGCTACGAGAGATAAACTTGTTGAACCTAAACAACTTATTGAACATCGCTGCTTGGGGTATAAAAACTTTCAGCGGCATGTATGGCATTTAACACAGGGAGAACAGCAGCAATCCGTTGATGTTGAGTGCAAGCTAACAGCCAATGAAGCCACGGCTTTGCTTCACGCTGCGCTTTGCAATGGGGGAGTTGCCATCCAGCCCGATTACTTAGTGAATAAATATTTAAAGTCTGGTGAGTTAGAATCGGTTTTACCTGAATGGAAGCCAGCGGAACTTACCGTGTATGCGCTTTATTCTTCTAGAAAACATCTATCACCGACTGTCAGAGCATTAATCGATTACTTACAACAATATTTCGAAGATAACCCACCGTAAGTGGTTTCTTGGGCTGGCATTTATATTTATCTGAAAATTCATTGTGTTAGTCGGCCCTTTTATACTATCTATTAGGCAGAAATGATGCGGAAACAGCGAGTTACGCACATAATATGTAATAATGGCCGAATTGTTGACGTCAATACTTAGTCTCTGGTCACAAATGAAACAACTTGGAAGTCATTGAGCATAAATATATGGCATGATGGTTTGTTATCAACAAACACATTTGCTCAGCCAATGAATATCTTAGTATGCGATGATTCAATTATCGCTAGAAAGTCAATAATTAGGCATCTGGACATATCATCTCACCTTGAGATCTTTCAAGCTGAGAATGGACAGCAGGCGCTTGAATTGCTCGCTGCTCACCCTATAGATCTGCTATTTCTCGATTTGACGATGCCTGTTTTAGATGGGTTTGGCGTATTAACTGCTTTGCCAGTCAATACCTACCCAACGAAAGTCGTTGTGGTTTCTGCTGATATTCAAAGCCAAGCGAAACAACGCTGCATAGACTTGGGAGCAATTGCGTTTTTAGATAAGCCCTTTGCACCAATGGAACTGGCAGTACTGTTAGATGATTACTTAGTCCCGTCATCAAAAGTTGAACCTGTTCAACGATCCCAACTTTCACAATTTGACATCATAGCCAACATCAAAGAAATGAGTAATGTTGCCCTTGGTACAAGTGCTTCTTTGATTTCTGAGCAAGTTGGTCAATTTATCGAGATGCCAATTCCCAACGTAGCTTCATTGCATCAATCAGAATTGAAAATGACAGTGCAAGATATTGTTGACCATTCTGAATATCGTGCAGTTTCTCAACGTTTTGTTGGGCACGGTATCAACGGTGAAGCGCTGGTTTGTTTGCATGGCGATGGGCTTAGTCAACTTGCGCAGGTTTATGGCGGTAGTGATCAAAATATCGCAAAGGATCAAAATTCAACGAGTGAAATAATTCTGGATTTAGCCAACCTGACTGTTTCTTCATTTCTTGTCTCTTTTAGTAAGCAGCTTGATATTTCCATATCTTTGCGTCAGCCGATTATTTTAGAAAAAGAACAGCTTCAAGAATCTCTTGGGTGTAACCAATTTCTTTCTGGGTATGACAAAGACATTTTTACCATTGAATTTGTATATAAAAGTGAAGACATCGATCTCGCCTGTGATGTTATTTTTCTAATGCACAATGAATCATTGAACGCGATTGGCGACATTTTAGAGACGGTATTATGAATACGACAGATATAGGTGACTTGCATTGGGCAATGCAGATTATTGGTGGTCTCGATGCCGGACTGATAGTTATCGATCGTGATTATCAAGTATATGCTTGGAATTCTTTTATGCAGTCATATAGCGGAATAAAAGCCAATGAGATCATTGGTAAGCCGTTATTTGAGGTTGTGACAGATCTCCCTGAAGAATGGGTAAAAAGAAAAGTTGATACCGCTTTTAAGCTAAAGAGTCGTAGTTTTTCATGTTGGGAAGACCGACCTTACTTGTTTAAATTTAAAAATTTCAGCCCAATTTCAAATGGCTTAGAAGAGATGCATCAAAACGTGACCTTCTCTCCCCTTACTTCTGTGAATGGTGATGTTTCACACGTTAGTATTGTAGTGAATGACGTTACTGACATTGCAAAAAATAAAATTCATCTTGTTGATTCAAACCAAAAGCTATCTGATCTTAGCCGAACAGATGGCTTAACTAAGTTATTCAACCGTCGTTATTGGGAAAACTGTCTTCAACAAGAATTCAATAGGTGCCATGTATCTGGCATTGTCTCGTCTATTGTGATCTTTGATATTGACCATTTTAAACGTGTTAATGATACCTATGGGCATACAGTGGGTGATCAAGTGATACGTCATGTCGCCGATGAACTTCGAAGAGCATCGAGATCATCAGATATATGCGGTCGCTATGGCGGAGAAGAGTTTACCATCATCTTACCTGGAACTTGTGCTGGGCAAGCTCTCTATTTCACAGAAAGGCTTCGGAAGCGAATAGAAAGCTCGATTGTTGAATACCAAGGGAGCTCCGTTCAGTACACGATAAGCTTGGGGATTTGTGAGGTGTCGAGCTCTCAAAGTAATCACTTGTCATGGTTAGAGCATGCAGATAAAGCGTTATACTTTTCTAAAGAAATGGGGCGAAATCGTTCGACAGTTTTTGACATTACCTTAATTGAGTAGTGAGTTTTTCTGGTTATAGCCTTAGCTTGCACTCTTGTGTTTGATGCACTTTTACTTACCACTTTTTACGTCAAACATTTAGATAGGCGCTATTCTAGGTGCTTACTAACCGAAGTCGAGCGTCAGTAATAACCTAGTTTCTTCGGATTTCATGGCTGGTGAACGATGGACCAGCCCTGAATGTTCGTTTCCAATCCAAAGCTCCCCTTTAAGAAGTGCTACATCACCGCAAGTCACCTTCTGAATATCGGATTCTTGTGTATAAAGACCAGAGGTTGAATCCGGTTGTCCATTACTTCCATGTCCTAATTTTGATCGATCTAGTACATGATTTGGCAGCCATTGCGTTGCAATTCCATGGTAGGTGGAAACTAATCGACAAGGTACTTTATCAACATGGAATCTAGGGCACATCGCACTATCTAGAGTTGCTAAACGTAGACCAGCTTGCTTGAGGTCGAAGAGGTAGCAGTACATATCAACGAGTTCTACCATGTTCTCCAGTAGCGCTTTAGGCGCGGTCCCGTCTGTCGCGTACTCGAGCTTTTCATACGCATTTTCAGGAGTGAGAGTTATGGATTTTCTAACACTCAGGTTCTGAGTAAGAAAGTGGCTGACTGCTTGAGCTAGTTCTTCGTCATTATTACGTCGCCAAATCGCAATGTTGATGTGCTCTTGGTAGATATCACTTAGAACTGTTGGGTGCTCCCCAGTGCTGAAACACGGCTCAATATTACTCTGTGGAGAGATGTTTGTGAGGGGCTGTTCAATCAAAGCGGTATTCATTGTGTCATTTCCTAAGTAGCAATCTGGTCGTCAAATCTCTTACAACGGCTTTCGTTATGTAGAAAAATGGATTGGTTGTTTTGTAATGTTATAACATAACAATTGTGATTGTGCGAGATGAGAGGGCTTATAATTGTTAATCGCTAGTTAACGGTTGATGTAATTCGTGGATGGTTAAAGACGAGGTGTAATGCTCTGAATGTGCTTATAGTGATGCTTGAACATTATTCAATATGCATTGGTCAGGTTATTGTCAGATCTAAATCTAAGAACCCACATCAAAATTTGGAGACTTGAATTTGTGTTACCATACGCCGCTTGGGGTTGAGCACAAAGTTTTATCATATCGCTTTATATGATGTGACTAGCCAATCAAGTTGTAATTGGATATGGAGTTGGTCCTTATATTCGATCTCTCGGATATGTGAACATCATAATTTATGAGTTTTAAATCAAAAAAGTACAGTATTGATTCTACTGATTATCAAGTCGGTCAAGATAACGTCAGCAAATGGGGCATGGATGTCCATAACACCGTTTTTGTGGCATCTGTCAGTTTATCTATTCTTTTCATCATCACTCTTCTTGCGCTACCAGCTGCTGATGCAAAAGCGGCGATTGATTCTATTAAAGGCGCTGTTTTATCGAACTTCGATTTCCTATTCATGTGGGGAGCTAACATCCTGTTAGTGTTCGCAATCATCCTGGCGTTTTCACCTTTAGGTAAAATTCGTTTAGGTGGTGAAGATGCGACGGCTGATTATTCCAAAGCATCATGGATTGCAATGCTTTTTGCCGCTGGTATGGGGATTGGGCTTATTTTCTGGGGTGTTGCAGAGCCAACTGCTTTCTTCACCAATTGGTTCGGAACACCATTGAATGCTGAACCTTATACAGAAGCCGGTCGTGAGTTAGCACTAGGCGCAACAGTTTTCCACTGGGGCTTACATGCATGGGCTATCTATGGGATGACAGCACTTTGCCTTGCATACTTTGTTTATAACAAAGGTTTACCGCTATCAATGCGTTCAGTATTTTATCCATTATTGGGTGATCGTGTTTGGGGTAAAACCGGCGATGTTATCGATGTACTGACAGTGTTAGTGACTCTGTTTGGTTTGGCTACATCATTGGGTTTAGGTGGTACACAAGCGGCAAGTGGGATTAGCCATGTTTTCGGCTTAGAGAATAACATCTATCTTCAGCAAGCTATTATCGTGTTGATCATGGGTTTAGCGATTGTTTCTGTTCTGCGTGGCATGGACGGAGGTGTTAAGTTCCTTAGTAACCTAAATATGGTTATTGCGTTTATATTCCTTGGTCTTATTGCTGTTTTGAATTTCACTACAGTGCTTGATTCTTTGGCTACAGCAGTCACGGGTTATGTGAAAAACATCGTAGCATTAAGTCAAACTTCTGGTCGTGAAGATACAACATGGCTACATGGTTGGACTGTGTTCTACTGGGCTTGGTGGGTTGCTTATGCACCATTTTTCGGTATGTTCGTTGCTCGTATTTCTAAAGGTCGTACTGTTCGTGAATTCTTGCTTTGTGTAATGATTATTCCAACATTAGTGACAACAGCTTGGATGTCTATCTTTGGTGGTGTAGCTATCGAACAAGTAATGGATAAAGTAGGTCAGCTTGGTATTGATCAGGGTATTACAGATGTGTCTCTAAGCTTGTTCTATATGCTAGATGCCTACCCGTTTGGCAGTATTTTATCTGTAATCGCCGTTGCATTAATCATTGTATTCTTTGTGACCACACTTGATTCGGGATCTATCGTAATTGATGGCATGACGGCTGGTGGTAAATTAGAAGTACCAGTGAAGCAGAAGGTGGTTTGGGCTGTTATTTCTGGTGCGATTGCAATGGTCATGTTGTGGATTGGTGGTACTCAATCTATTCAAGCGCTGCAATCTATTACCATTATAGCGGCTATGCCTTTCACTATTATTTTATTGCTGGGCAGTGTGAGTTTATTTAAAGGACTGCTGACGGAATTGGATAAAGTGCAAGTGTCTGCTAATGAATCACGTTAGTTACCTAAAGTAGTAGCCTGCACCTTATAATAAAAACTCTCTGGTACATTGTGTCAGAGAGTTTTTTATTAAATAACATTCTAAAAACCACTAATTCAATTAAAGTAACCTTACTCTCCTGATAGCGTAGTTCGATACATTTTGATTACTAATTGATTAAGTATTTCAATTGGTTATCAATTTTATCATGATGAATGGCATATAACTGTCATTGATAAGAGTCAACATTTAAAGCAGTCGAATCACACGACTAATGGCATGCCAATTAGCTTGCTGTGCAAATACAGCACGAAGGTAATAGTTAATGCTACGCCAAGAATGATCGCAATGATGTCATTCATTTTACTTGGTTTAAGACTCGGTAGAGGGCGAGTTTCTCTTTTATTGAACGACACTCGTGCAATGATTGCCCAGATTAAAAAAGATCCAAAAAGTATCACGTCAGCCATCATGCCATTAACGAGTAAATGACTGAATGCCCATAATTTTACAGCGATAAGTTGAGGGTGTTTCGTTACTTGCTTTATTTTACCTGGTAAGTAAGGAACAACGAATAACACCATTACAGGAAGCATCAATAAATAGGTGAGATGCCTTACCCAGTATGGCAGTGTATAAAGCAGTACAGGCTCGAGTCTAAGTGATGCATAGCCTTTTGCAATAAACACAATTCCCACAAGAGATATGATTGAGTAGATCAACTTCCACCCAATCTTGTATTTTTCAACCATTCTCGTTCTGAAATCTTCATTAATGATAGATATTGAATGAACACCTAAAAATAACAATAAACCTGTAATAAAAATCACCATAAGATCTTTCCTCTATTCCTTTATATTGACGCTAGAATAACCACTTTCCTTGCATGTAAAGTTGCGCGCAATCAAGTTGTGTAAAATTAAATATAAATAATTTGTGACATCTTCGTTGACTGCCCTAGTGGTATTAATCGATTTTCTGTGTGGGTTTCAGGCTTAGATAGGCTTTATGACATGAATTGACTTTGTGCCGATGAACATATTCTTCCGTGTTGGACTATCTGGCTTTGTAAAAAATGAATATTACGTTTGCTTTTTACCCACTTCGCTCGGATTTCTATTGGCTTGCCAATGTATATCGGGCTATGGAATCTAGAGGCTAAGCTAACGGTCATCGCGTGGATATCATGACTGAATAAGCAGTGCAGCATTGCACAGTCATGTAACGTGGTTACAATTCCTCCCTGCATAATCCCATCGTAGCCCTCCACTTTATCTGTTGGTACAATCTTCGCGAGGATCTCTCGTTCACCTATGATGTCAAAGTTTATAGGGCTGTGAGTAAAAAAATTGTGGCAGCATACTTGGCATTGTTGATGGTTGTAGGGAGTAGAGATATTCATATTTGCCTTTACACAGTAGGAAATTGATATGGCTCGACCAAAAAAACATCGAGTGCTATGTACACGTGCTGCTTATTCTTGTTTCAAGCCTAATGGAATTCCTCGAGAGGAACTCCATCATGAAGACCTTCATTTAGAAGAGCTGGAAGCATTACGCTTGGCTGATGTTGAAGGGCTGAGTCAGCTTGAAGCCGCAATGCAAATGCAGGTGTCCCGCCAAACGTTCGGTAACATAATTAAACGTGCACGAGCTAAAGTAGCAACCTGCATTGTTCATGGTCATGCACTAGTGATTCAAGAGTCCTGATAGGGCTCTTTGATTTGGTAGAGTACTCGGCTGTGTTCCACACACATATCTACGCAATTGCATTCTTTCTTGATATCTAATTGAGCTAACCCGCCACAACTCCCTTTGATGGGGGGGCGTGAAAAAATGATACCTATCGACATCAACGTTATTACGGCGATAAAACTCAGGAGAGTGAATAAGAATGTCATTGGTAAACCCTTTTGATTACCCCTAGTTTATGCGGCTGCGATCTGGAAAGAGTGGAAGTGGTGGAAAGAGCTGAAGTCGGTCCTCTTTTGCTGCCGCAACGATGATTATTACGTGATTCTCGGCCGTACTCTGTGTCTCGAATTTCTGGCAGGTTCTTTAAGTCTAATGCGGTAATTAACGCTTTTGCAGGAGAGGCAAAGACTTTGACTTCCTTATCGAACAGGTGGCCTAGCATTTTTTTACCAATATGGCGGACAACAACAGCCTTTACATGATAAGTACCAATGATCGCCATCCATCGATTCTTTTTATTGCATGAGTTATCCGATTCGTTCCAAGGAATAATATGCCTGACCTGTTGTCGGTCATCCATAATGATGATTTGTGGTGAGCGAGAAAAATGGTTGCCAACGTGAAGGTTCTGAGAAGGGACCGCGTAGATCATGGTAGCTCCTAGCAAATGCGAATGAGGTGGTTATTGTAAGATTTGTTATTAGCATATGCCAATAACAAATCTGCAACTATAGTTTTCACTGGCTAGGGAATGTCGAGAACAGTCGTCGGGGGTAGACAAATATAAGGTGTGAATATCAGTCTTATTTTGTATTCATCTATAGTGCTTATTTACTGTTTTTAATCCACTTGTTTTAGTTCTGGGTAACTGGCGATACTCACAACTTACCTATTGCTAACTTTATATTTAGAACAATAGGTAAGCCATTTTTAAGCGTTAGTTGACGTTCAAGCTGCTAAGGTTGAATGTTTTCAAAACGGACTTTTTGCGTTCCATCTTCTTGCACATCTATATCAATCACGTCACCTTGAAAATAATAAGGGGCAACGGGCATTTTGCTGTTTTTCGGTCTGGCGTAGTGTAAGGTTGCCGATTTTTTTTCAACTTGCTGTGAGTATAAGTAACCAATTAAGGCATGCTCAAATTGATGGTATCCATTGCCCCAATGGAAAGCTTTAGTTCGTTTGGGTTCAAGTCCAACCCCGCCGTACTTATGGTCAACCCATACATCATGGAAAGTTGGTAGGGTATATTGCAGCACTTCTTTCATCGAACCGTCAACGAGTGATACGGTCATAGCGGCTTGATCAAGCTCTGCCCATTCCCATGATGAACTCCACTGACTATAAGGTCGACTTTGCCAGCCTGTTATATCCTGATCTTTCCATTTTTCCTGAAGTTGTTCGTTAAAGTAGCCGGAGACGCTGGCAAAACTTTTCTGATATTGCGCTTGCTCGAGAGTATGTTTCATCCCCTTGAGACCGAAAGTCGACCATTCAGAATTCTTTAGGGTTTGCCCTGTTAAATACGTCATCCAGTACGCTTTGATAGTGTGCCCAAAATCATTATGATTGGCGTTTGGCATCATGGCGGCTTTATGGTGAATTGCTCCGTAAAAGCGTTGTTCGCTCTTGGAGTGATAATGCTCAACCATGGTTTGTGTTAGCCAGTTAAGGTCATTAAACCATTTTGACTTGATCGGCTCTTCTAGTAACGGTGCAATCAATAGCATGTAACCGTTAATTTGGTCTAATTGAGCGACCAGCTCTCGCTGTTTTGCACTGCCATCACTGCTGTCAGCCAGAACCCAAGCGAGACCAAGACCATCTTCCAGTCGATATTTTTCAAATATGAAAGCTTGCTGATCGATAAGTGCCTGCTCGACCTTTTTGTCTTGTGTTAGGTAGTAATACATAGCTAAGCCAACTAAAGCATAAGCTTGATCTTGCGATGTGCGTTGTTGCCAATCTAGCCCTGCTCTCCCTTTTTGGGTATAGCTAATGAAGCCACCATTCTTCTTGTCTTGTAGCTCATCAATTATGTAGTAGGCACCTTGTTTTGCTAGGTTTAAGGCTTTAGGGTCTCCGGTAAGGTGGTACAGAACACCATAAGCAAAAGTTTGCCGTGATTTCATTCGTGTGAAATCTTTTCCAAAATGTGGTGCAATCCAATCTCTTTTTAATTCAGGGCAGACATCTGAAACATTGAGCAGTGTGCCGTCATCACAGCGGAAAGTCGGGAAGTTACCGATTGGCTCACCTTGAGCACTCGGCATTACCCAATAGGGAGCGAGCCCTTTGGTTGTGTGATCTAGCCAGTCTTCACCTGAAGGAAGGTTGATGCTTGCAGATACGGTTAAGCTGACCGTACTTAGAATAGCAATTGTTTCTCGTAACATGATGTGCACTTAAGTAGTTGAATTTATTTGAATATAAACAATCATACTTRCACATTATGGCGGGGTGATCACAGTCGTTTAAATGTTGAATGGTAAAGGTGGCTTGTTTGAAGTGAAGCAGGCTCAGAAAAAGTGGCACACTTATCAATTAATCAATTAATCAATTAAGCCAGTGTGCCACTAATGCCATTGCGACTGAAACCATGTGGTTAAGCGGTTTTGGCTAGTACATAGTCAAGCGCACCTAGAATTGCTGCTACTTGAGCGTCATTACATTCTTCGTCTGTGACTTTAGCGCTGTCAGGGTAAACTTCAGTCGTAGTTCCATATTTACAGTTTGTCACACCACCACATAGTCCGAGTTTTTTCATTGGGTAGTTGATAACGCCATGTTGTGTTACGTCTGAACCGATGATTTTGCCTTCTTCATCCGCAGGGGCAATGTGCGTTACTTTTGCCACTGATTCAATGATAGCGGCTTGGAACTCCGGTTGCGGGTTTTCAGTATCGCCTACCGTGTAGAAGCCATCTGGAATCATCCCCTTAATGTACTCAATACCATCACGTGCCGCGAGAGCTGGTCTAAACTCGGTTTCATCAGAGTCCGTAGTTTCGTGAAGATCAATGTGTACTAAAACTTCTTGTGGCAAAGAAGCAACTAGATCGCGTAGGTTTGCGGATTCTTCTGCGGGTGTACCTTCATAGAAAGAACGGTTTGGATCTACCGCATTTGGGTTCCAGCGGTTAATCACTTCGTAGCCCCATGGGCTAACACAAGGCGCGATGACAATATTAAAATACGGCGTGTATTTGTTCGCTTGAGTTTCTGCAAACTTAATTGCGCCGTGAACACCGCTGGTTTCATAACCATGTACGCCGCCAGTCACAAGAACGGTTGGTTTGTTGCTGTCCCAATTTTTACTTTTAATGGCAAATAGCGGAAAACGCTCGGTGTCATAGCTCAAGGCGCCATACTGTTCGATATCAAACTGCTCGGAGAGTGCTGAAATTTTTGGCACTACTTCTTTTTGATATTCACGTTTAATGGTGGTTTGTTCGTACCACTCTTTGCGTTCTTGTTCTTGCCATTTTTGACCAGGCTTGCCGATTGGGTAGGTGTAGGTATTTTGCATTTCCTTGCCTCTATAGGATCACGTTGAAGGCAAGAGCATAGTCAGCTGTCGATTGTTAAGCAACTGTTATTGATGTCGTTGATTTATGAACCAACAAAATGGTAGGGAAACATATTAATTTATGTATTAGTTGGCTTTAATCTACTGTATCACTTTTAGATTTGGCCCTAGATCTGAAGGAGTTTTGGCGGAATAAACTGCATTTCTACCGTTGCTTTTCGCAGCATATAGAGCTTCATCAGCTCTTTGTATCAGCGAAGACCATTGCTCATCTTTATTTAATTGAGAAACACCAAAGCTAGCGGTCCAAGGAACAGTTTGATTCTGAGTAAATGAAAAACTGGCTATAGATTCGCGTATTTTATTCGCTACAATCATTGCATTTTCAGTATTCGTTTCAGGTAAAATAATTAAGAACTCATCACCACCGTAGCGAAACCCAAGATCTTGTTTTCGCAGTTTAGTTCTCAATATCTCCCCAATTCTTATTAATACTAGATCACCTATTTGATGACCTAAAGAATCATTTATTTCTTTAAAATGGTCAATGTCAGCAATGATAATAGACAATTCAGAGTGGTTTCGCTGCGCTCGGGAATACTCTCTTGGAATGATGTCTTCCATCGCTCTGCGGTTATAAAGCTGCGTTAGACTATCTTTGATTGAAGAGCTATAAACGGTTGAGACTAACCTTGCATTAATAAGCCAAGTGAATGTAAACCCAACCACAATGATCAATACCACCATCATAAAGAAGGCGAGCTGGTGGATGTTTCCCGCGTGTAAGAAATTATTGATGTCTGACCCTGAAACGGTAATGCCTATACGTAAGGTCATAAAGAAAGCATTAAAGAAGAAAATACCTGCCAGTAGCCAGATAGCTAATGATAGGTCATCAGCCTTTCCTTTCAAGGTAATGTATGCGCTCATACTTGTGCAAATAACTACATGCAGGCTAATTATAACGATTCTCGTCGTCGTGGAAGTATCGAACAATGAGTAGTAAATAAGAGATATAGCAACCAGAGGTAAAAGAATGAAAGCTATTTTTGAGTATATGAAGGATGTGATTCGAAACTGACATAGACTATGCACAATCAAAGTGAAGCCGAAAGCAATAAGAGTATTTGCTGCGATCTTTGATAACCAAATTGAGATGCTTGGACCAAAACTGAGTAAAGAGAAACCAATAGACAGCATCAAAATCGCTGTCGCTAAAGTGAATAATCCTGGTATTGGCTCTTGGTTTTTTTGAAGAAGACTTAGCCCTATAAAATAAACGATGGATAACATTGCCGTGACAACGCACAACGTCCGAATGTCTAAATTTAATTCCATGTACACCCTCTCGATAAGATCGAATGAGCGCTTAGCTCTTATATCTGAAGCTTAGTCTACAACCCTTAATAAATCGAATGGCACCCGAAATATTTGCATATTCTCGAATTAAAATGAGTGACTTAGCGGTTAATCGCTAATGGGGTATTGTTTGAATAGAATAGTTTGAGACTAAGGGCGAGGGTTTTAATGATAGATGACGAAAGAGCTATCTATAAAAAAGCTCTCTATATGGAATAGAGAGCTTTTAAAGTTCAGTGAGAAAGGTGCTGAATCAAATAATTACTTAACTGTCCAAGCGATCGTTTCGCCAGCTCGAATCGGTACAACAATATCAGAACCGAAAGGCATCGTTTCTGCTACTTTCCACTCTTCTTTGACCAAGGTTACGGTATCTGAATTGCGAGGGATACCATAAAAATCCGGTCCATTATGACAAGCAAAGGCTTCTAGGTTTTCTAGTTTACCTTCTTGTTCAAATACTTCTGCATAAAGTTCAACAGCTGCGTGTGCAGTATAAGAACCAGCACAGCCACAAGCTGCTTCTTTCATGCCTTTCGCGTGGGGCGCAGAATCCGTACCAAGGAAGAATTTCTTACTGCCACTTGTTGCCACAGCGATAAGAGCTTGCTGGTGGGTATTGCGCTTAAGAATTGGCAAGCAGTAGAAGTGAGGTTTAATGCCGCCTACTAGCATGTGGTTACGGTTATATAGTAAGTGGTGCGCCGTAATCGTTGCTGCAACGTTCTCATTTGCTTTTTGAACGAAGAAAGCCGCATCTGCTGTTGTAATGTGCTCTAAAACAATCTTCAGGTTAGGGAAGTCGTCAACAATAGGTGCTAGCACTGTGTCTAAAAACTCTTTTTCACGGTCAAAAATATCGACGTCATGTGACGTTACTTCGCCGTGTACAAGAAGCAACATACCGACTTCTTGCATCGTTTCTAGTACGTGATAAATATTCTTAGCTGATGTTACGCCAGAATCAGAGTTTGTCGTAGCGCCTGCCGGGTAAAGTTTAGCGGCAACAACGGCACCAGATTCTTTTGCTTTACGGATTTCTTCAGATGTCGTGTTATCTGTTAAGTAAAGTGCCATTAAAGGCTCAAACTGTTCACTTGGCTTTTCTGCCATGATGCGTTCACGGTAAGCTAAAGCCATTTCGGTATCGGTTACCGGTGGGATGGTGTTTGGCATGATTAACGCTCGACCATTGTAACGGCTGATATCGCGAACGGTATCTTTCAGTACATCACCATCGCGTAGATGAACGTGCCAGTCGTCAGGACGAGTAATCGTAATTTGTGTCATTGAAATGCTCCCACCAATTGAAGTGTTATGTAGTTGGAGCCTAAACGAACCAAAAACTGTGAAAGCAATCGCTTCCGTTTAGGCGACAGGATGATAGAGGAAAAGAGGTTTCATTTCACCCTATTTTTATTTCAATGATGGTTGAGGCTTTATTAATTACGGGCTGAATGAGATTAAAGAGTTGGAGTGATGTTTATCATTTAACAGTGCCCGTTGCTTACACTGGTCATTTTATCGAGTTGCCACCCATAATGCATGGATCATCCCTGGAACCCAGAAAAATAGCGTTAGTACAATGTTGATCAGTAAATCTTTACCTACGCCTTTTGCGAAGAATACACCCAGTGGGGGAAGAATGACGCAGAGAATGATAAGTACAAGTTTATTCATAATAATTCCTTTTTCATGATTGCTCTTCATGAGCATAAATTGCCGAAGTCGTATCTACAAGATTGCAGCCAACTGACTTGATGTAAAGTGATTTGTGAATATTCTCAATAGACATATTCACAAGGTTCTCACATTTTACGCATCAAAATATCGCTGAGTTTAACTATTAGTAACCTTTTGTTAGCATGCATATAAATAATAAACATTGGATTCGTTATGTCGCAGTCATCACTTTCTCAAATTAACATTTTCCCGGTTAAATCTGTCGGTGGAATCTCTCTTTCAACATCGTGGGTAGAAAAGCAAGGTTTGAGCTTTGATCGTCGTTTTATGTTAGCTCTAGCTGATGGGGCAATGGTAACGGCAAGAAAATACCCAGTGATGGTTAAAGTTCAATCGAGCTTATTGCATGATGGCATCATCTTTACTTTCCCTGGTTTAGAGCCACTAAGGGTTAAATACCAACAATTCAAAATGCAAGAAACACCAGCAATTGTTTGGAAAGATAACTTCACAGCCTATACGACAACTGACGATGCAGATGATTGGTTCAGCCAAGTATTAGGGCAAAGGGTTGAGCTGCTTTTCTCTGGTGAGCAATCGAATCGAGTGCGCGAAAAAATTGGTCATAATGTCAGCTTTGCAGACGGTTACCCATTATTGGTGATTAGCCAAGCTTCTTTGGATGAGCTTAATCGTCGTAGCCCTGAAGAGCACTCAATGGATCAGTTTCGTACTAACTTAGTTGTCTCTGGTGATGAACCATTTATTGAAGATAGCTGGAAGCGGATTCGTATTGGTGATGTTGAGTTTGAAGCGGTGAAGGCATGTGAACGCTGTATTTTGACCACTGTTGATGTTGAAACGGCTGAATTTAGACCAAGTAAAGAACCTTTGAATACCATGTCGAGCTTTAGAGCGAACGAGCGTGGTGGCGTATTTTTTGGGCAGAACTTAGTGGCTAAAAATGAGGGTATGATCTGTGTCGGTGATCAAATAGAAGTACTTGAAACTAAAGAGAAAGAATTCTACGAAGATACATGGAAAGCCTCTTTGACTCTTACTTGCGTTGAACGCGAAGAAGTCGCAAGAGACTTTACAACCTTTTGGCTTGAGCCAGCAAAAGGTGAAGTACCAAATTATCAGCCTGGTCAGCACCTTCCAATTGAAATGAATGTAAATGGTAGCATTGTTTCCCGCCGCTATACTCTATCTTCTAGCCCTTCACGCGCTGGTCGGTTGGCGATATCGGTTAAACGTGTTGATGATGGACAGGTTTCTAATTGGTTAAATGACCATTTCCAAGTGGGTGACTCATTGGTCGCCCAAAACCCTGATGGTGCTTTCTTCTTAGAAGACAACCCGACAAGACCGTTATTACTTCTTTCTGCAGGAAGTGGCATCACTCCTATGTTATCGATGTTACGTTACTTATCTGATCATAATCAGGTGAATGATGTGGTTTTCTACCATCAGTGTACGGAAGAGCAAGACATCCCATACAGAGAAGAGTTAGAGCAACTTGAAGCTAAACATAACGGTTTAAAAGTGATGATCTCGTTGACTCAACCTTCTGGAAAGTGGTCTGGTTTATCAGGACGCCTAAGTGTGTCGCATGTCGCTAAGGTTGAAACTGTACATCATAGGCAGGCATTTGTTTGTGGACCTGAAGGTTTCATGCAAGACGCTAAAAAATTACTGATTCAATTTGGCTTAAATCCGCAGCATTACCACCAAGAAGCATTTGGAGTCAATCAAGCATCAGATGAGCCAGTGGTAGCACTTCAATTGAGTATAAATGGCTATTTATTCGATGGTGATAATCAATCTACTTTACTTGAACAAGCTGAAGCTGCAGGTGTTGCGATTGCTTCAAGTTGCCGGGCGGGTTTTTGTGGAGCTTGCAAAGTAACTCTGGAATCTGGTCAAGTACATCAACCTGACGTTCCCGCACTGCAAGAGCATGAACGAAATATGGGGCAAGTACTAGCATGCTGCTGTATCCCTCAAACTGATATTGAGGTTGTTGATTAAAGCGAATATTGAGACTGTGATAGACCTCGTAAGTGTTCGCTAGAATATGTTGTCAAAAAAGGGCAGATATCGTTGAGATACCTGCCCTTTGTAATTAGATTCATTTAGAAAAACGTAAGAACGAATTAATCGTAAATCGTCGGAATAGGCTGACGTTTGTGTTGAGTCGCTTTGTAAATAGCAACCAATCGCTCAGTTACGTATTCAGGGACTTCCTTCCCTTCCAAAAAGTCGTCAATTTGGTCGTAAGTCAGATCTAGTGCGTCTTCGTCCGCTTTTTGCGGGTCAAGCTCTTCTAAATCAGCCGTTGGAACCTTATGTACGAGTAACTCAGGGGCGCCCAGCGTAGCTGAAAGCTCACGAACTTGGCGTTTGTTCAAGCCGAATAACGGTGCGAGATCACAAGCACCATCGCCATGTTTTGTATAAAATCCAGTGATATTCTCTGCAGAATGGTCAGTACCAATTACTAAGCCGCCCACATAGCCAGCAATCTCGTATTGAGCAATCATACGTGCACGTGCTTTTACGTTGCCTTTAACAAAATCTAGCTTTGCAGTATCTGTTGGCAATAAGCCTGTACCTTCTAGGGCAACATGAGAAGCGGCATGCAAACCATCTACGCCTGCTTTAATATTGACTGATACTGAATGTGAAGGCTGAATAAATGATAGAGCCAATTGTGCTTCATCTTCATCTTTCTGTTCACCGTAAGGCAAGCGAACGGCAATGAACTGATAATCATTAGTTGCAGAAGCTTCATTTAAGCCATCAACCGCTAGTTGAGCAAGTCGACCACATGTTGTGGAATCTACGCCACCACTAATACCTAGGATTAAAGACTTACAACCTGATTGCTGTAATTTTGTTTTGATGAACTCAACTCGTCGGTTGATTTCGAAGTGTGGGTCAATAGACGGAAGCACACGCATTTCATCACGGATCAACTGTTCCATTCGTTTTCCTTTCCTGCAAGCAATTTAAAATTCTAGTGTTATCATACCTAAATCACTCGATTAAAAAACCTATTTGCGTAGGCTCTCATAGAGAAGAACAGGATCAACATGCTGAAAATAGCGGTATTCGGAAGTGCATTTAATCCACCTAGTTTAGGGCATAAAAGTGTTATTGAGTCGCTTGCTCATTTTGACAAAATTCTACTGGTTCCAAGTATTGCCCATGCTTGGGGAAAGGAAATGTTAGATTTTGATATTCGGTGTCAGCTGGTGGAAGCTTTCATTGAAGACATCGAATTAAGTCACGTAGAGTTGTCAGATATCGAAAAATGCCTTCATACGCCCGGTGAAAGTGTCACGACCTATGCTGTACTTAACAAAATTAAAGAAAAATATTCAAATGCCGATATAACATTTGTAATTGGCCCTGATAATTTTTTTAAATTTTCGTCTTTTTATAAAGCTGAAGAGATAACAAAGACTTGGGCTGTGATGGCTTGCCCAGAGAAAGTTAATATTCGAAGTACAGATATCCGAAATGCTATTTCTAATGGAACAGATATCAAAGATCTGACTACTTCATCAGTTACAAAGATGTTGCAAGACGGTGATCTGTATAAGATAATGCAAGCCCTATAATCCAGAGGTCTGATGACTATGCTAAAAAGAACAACAACAGCATTGCTTTTAATTGTGAGCTGTATGCACGCAAATGCTAGCTGTAATCTTTTTAGTGATGAGTCTGTGATGCTAAATCAAGATGAAGCACTAGGCTGCCAAGAATTTACAGACAGCTGGGATTATGTCGAACAGCAAGTCATTAGTTTAGGCGGTTTGTTGGATGAAGATACTGAGTCGACCGACGATTATTGGAGTGACTGGGCTCTGAAATCGAAAGATGCTCCAATTCTTACTCAGAACATTTCATCAAACTATTTTGGCTTAGGCATGTGGCTGCCAGAAGATCTTGAAGAAACTAAAAATGATATGACCACTCAAGAATGGCTTTTAAATCATGGCTTACAATTAAGTGTGGGTTTTGGAGATAAGGTCAATGGTCAACCTAGGTTACGTTTTGACTATCGTTGGCATGATGAACGTGATGCCAACATGATGATGCAAGTAGAACTTCCGTTCTAAAGAACGCTTCGTGAAAAGCAATCATTAAAAAGCCGTTTGAATCGATTTCAAACGGCTTTTTTAATGATTGCTAATTCGCTCTTCTTCCCAAGGAAGCTTATAGCTCGTGTCCAAATACTAATACTGAAAGCAGGTTGAATTCTTCAGACTTTCCAGCAAAAAGATCGTCGATCACCTTTGGTTTTTTCTGACCTGATTGCATGCGCTTTTTAGCTTCACGCATCATCATTACTAGAGTCTGTTCTTGATTCAATGTTGGCTCTTCTGAGCTCCACATATTGACTTTTTCAGTCAATGAGCTTGAACTCAGTGTTGGTTTAAAGGCAAGGCTTTCTTGTTTAAAAACAGACAATAGATTTTTTTGATGTTCTTCTGAGAGTTTATCCGACGAAAGTTTATCAAGTACGGCTTTAGATAGTGCCGTATGTTCGATATAACCAGCTTGTTGTGGGAATGCATCACTTAAGCGAACAGAAAAATCGACTTGCTCAATTTCAGTATTTGGGAAATACGTTAAAGAGGTCAAACAATCAAAAGGAATCCAGATACTTTGGTTCTTTTCGACTGCGTATTCTTGCTTGCCCAGTTTCACTAAAACCAATCCACTACGAACAGATACTAGGCTGTGTTTAAGTACTTTTTTTCTAGGTGTAATGACCAAGTGAGAAAAGTGAGCCGAGATATACTCGATAGCAAAGTTCATAGATAGTACCTTAGTTTTTGGGCGCTAAGATTACCGCTATTCATCAAAAATGCCAACACTGACCGTTTATTTTCTTTATTTCTGGTCTGACCTTGCTCAAAGTATGGCTTATGTTGCTGCGAGAAGTGCCAACAATGCGTAGAATGAGCCAGCTTTTTATTATATGTAGTGAAAAATGACCGACACAACTGATCCATACTTTGATATTCGTCCTTACAGTGATGACGAGATTCCTGCGGCAATTGACCGTTTAATTAATGACGAAGAATTTATCAACGCCATTCTGCACTATCGTTTCTCTAATCATGCAAATTGGTTTAAGGCTTTAATGAGTCCAATTCTACGTGTGTACTTGAAAATGAAATGGAGCAAGTTCAAAAGTGTTGAAGCCATTCAAATTGAAGTGAAGAAGTACCTGCGTGACACATTGGCAGATACCACTGATGGCGTGTCTTATTCTGGCTTAGAGGTATTAGATTCAAACCAAGCGTACTTATTTGTTTCTAACCACCGTGATATCGCGATGGATCCTGCCTTGGTTAACTATGCATTGCATCAGCAAGGGCACAATACATGTCGTATTGCGATTGGTGATAATCTGCTTAAAAAGCCTTGTGCGACAGAATTGATGAGATTGAACAAAAGCTTCATTGTTAAGCGTTCATTGAAAGGCCCAAGAGAAATGATGAAAGCTTTGGGTCAGCTATCTTCATATATCAAATATTCTCTTGAAACGGGCAATTCGATTTGGATTGCACAGAAGGAAGGGCGAGCAAAGGATGGTAATGATTTTACTGATCCAGCTATATTAAAGATGTTCCATGTAGAAGGTCGTAAACAAAAAGTTCCATTTTCAGAGTATGCAAAATCTTTAAAAATAGTGCCTGTTTCTATCTCATATGAGAATGACCCTTGTGATACTGCTAAGGCGCTAGAGCTATATGAAAAAGATATCCATGGTACTTATGAAAAAGGTGAATTTGAAGATATTGAAAGTATCATTCAGGGCATCATAGGAAAGAAAGGTCGTGTGCACGTTAGTTTTGGTGATGTAATTTCCCAAGATTTCGAAACGCCAGATGCTTTAGCTGAAGAAATCGATCGCCAGATACATAATAACTATAAGTTGTTCCCGATAAACTTGTTAGCGGCGAAAAAGGGTGATGATTCAATTACTGATAAAGTGCAAAGTGACTTTGAAGCTAAGTTATCAGCGATTCCGCTTGGAGCCCATCAATACTTAATCGACAGCTACGCTAATCCAGTTAAAAATATTGGTTAATTGGTTAATTGGTTAATTGGTTAAATATCTAAAAGGAGCTCGTTGAGCTCCTTTTTTGATGCGAATAAATATGACGTATGACTTATCGGGCAACGGCACCACCTAGGGTTAAGTTGGTTGGCCATTTAGAGATAATATTCCCACCTAAATAGATATTTCCTTTTACCGTCATTGTGTCAGGAAACTCTTTAATTGCAGACCCGCCAAGATAAAGGTTGCCATCAATGATGATACCCTCGGGCAAATTGGTTAAGGGGGTACGTATAACGCTTAAATCCCCTTTTACTCTTAAGCGGTTTGGTAATTTTTGGAGGGGCGTATCAGTAAGGTTTAAGTAACCACCGACTTTTACACCCTTTGGCCAATTTTTAATTTGAGTCCCGAGTAAATTGGCATAGCCTTGAATTGATGTCCCTGCATAAACTTTATTTAGTAAGCTATTTGAAGCATCTAAACTTCCTTTAACCTCTAAGCCTTTTGGTAACCTTTTAATCGTTGTCTTTTCTATATTGAGATTCCCTTTGACTACTAAATCAGAAGGCAGCTCAGTGTAAGGCTTATTGCGCAGGTACAAATTCCCGTAATTATCCAGGTGATTGAGTATCTGGTAATTATCCAGTGGCTCAGCATAAACTGGGGAAGTTATGAAAAAGCTACTCAATAGGAGTGTTAAAAATGGGCGCATAGTCTGTTTATTTTGTTGAGTGACATTTACACTATAACGATAAATACACGCATCGGTTAAGTATAAATTTAAGGGAGCCTATGACGTTTGAACCTCATCAACTTAAAAAAGTAACGCTCAGTTTCGCGACTTTAATTCTATTCGGTGGTTATACGTCTGCCGAGGCGTTAGCTAATAGAGTGATAGCAACACCTGGTAAAGCGGCGGTTGTGGTCTCTCAACCGAATACGAATCAGCGTTTATGTTATTACGATGATAAGTCCTATAGCATTGGAGCTGTGCTTGAAGTGTCAGGAGTGCTTATTGAGTGTAAAGTTGAAAAAGAGTTTGAGTTAAACGGCACATTACAATGGGTTCAATTAAAGAAAAAAGACAAGTAACCAGTACTTGTCTTTATGTTTATTAAAATGAAAACCAATTCAATTATCGAGAAAGAGAACGTGTTTTTAATTCAAAAATTAATTTTTCAGCGCTGACTTCAAATTGAAACTGAGCTGTCAGCTCTTTAGTCTCTTCTGTTAGTTCAGAAACCGTGTATTCAACTTTTTCAGACACTTGTTTTGCTAGATCGAGATACTTAGCAAATTCGCTTTCAATTAGCGCTTTGGACTCACCAAAGATAGTAACTGTTGCAACGTCATCGCCTTCTCTAATCATAAAGCCAATTTCACCAGCACAACCGCATGCTTCACATACATCGTTGTTGTTTTCAGCATCGTGACTCATAAATAATCCTCTTACAAAAGTTACGGTTATTCTATCTAGCAATTTGAACTGTATCTACAAAAATTAAATTTCTTTGAACCAAATATCATTGGTATGCTATGTTGTTTGTTAAGGGATCGAATGAATATGCACGTTTAAAATGGCGAAAATTAGTGTGATCTAGGTCATATTTCGTTGAGAATCAATGTCATATGTGTGTCAGGATGTCATTCAGTTAGTTGCGTTACGAATGATTTTATAAGACTATCTATTGCTTAATAGTTATTTATACAATGAATCTATTGATCAGTATTTCATATTCTAAGAGGTTATTTAAAATTATCCTCTGAGAGAGTTATGGTAAGCATTAATGCCAACTAGGTAAAGTGCACAAAGATGCACTGCTGTAAATTTGGCAGTACAGAATGCTTATTAGGTTTTTAGCATCGAATACTTGCGAAAAAGCCCCTTACTTACATAATACTGATAACGATTTTCATTCTGACTTCATTTGATAAGTTAGATGGATTTACAGAGAGAAGAGCCTGAAATATGCCAAAGCGTAGTAAAGAAGATACTGAGATCACTATTCAGAAGATCATGGATGCCGTTGTAGACCAATTGCTTAGACTGGGTTACGACAAAATGTCATACACGACATTAAGTCAACAAACGGGCGTTTCTCGTACAGGTATCAGCCACCACTTCCCAAAGAAAACGGATTTTACGGCAGCCCTAGATGGTCGTATTTTCAAAATGTTCATGGAACATATTGATTTTGAAAATGGTCTAGAAGAGTTTTCAGCAAGTTGGGTTAAAGCACTAGAAGATGCAGAATTCCTTGCAATTTTACGTCTGCTATTCCACCACATTGTAACTGCAGAAAATGCTCATGAGTTTGCCGCGAACGGTATTGATCGTTTATACAAACTTACTGAAAGTCAGTTTGGTGATACAAGCGGAAAAGAATTAGAATGGTTGATTGGTAAATCAATTATTCGTATGAGCAAATAAACGATTTGCTTAAACAAAAAAGCTCCTATCTAGGAGCTTTTTTTGTAAGTATTGCATTGAGAAATTTCTGTTCTATTTACCAAGTTACTTAGACTCTATTATTGGGGGAGATTCGTTTGAACTCGATAATACTCAATTACTTACTTTCCTAAAACTCAATGGGCAGGGTGAACTTGAGGGAAGTCCATTGTCGGGTGTTTTTCCACTAAGCTTGAATACCCATAAACTTCTTCAATCATCTGTGGTTTAAGGGCTTCCCAGGGGCTCCCATCACAAACTAATTCTCCATCCTTAAGCACAACGAGTCTATCTGAATACTGAGCGGCTAAGTTAAGGTCATGCAGTACAACAATCACAGCCGCTCCTTTTGTATCAGCTAAGTCTCTCGCAATTTTTAAGGTGTTATGTTGATGAGCTAAATCGAGGGCAGAAGTCGGTTCATCCAGCATTAATATACACTGCTCATCAGCATGATGAAGTTGAGTGAGCACTCTTGCTAAATGTACTCTCTGTTTTTCGCCTCCAGAAAGTGAAGGGTAAAGCCTGCTGCTTAAGTGAGATACGTCTGCTGTTCCCATTTTTTGCTTTGAAATTTCATTTAGTTCTTTGTTTGATGTACCTAAAGGAATACCGCCCAGTTCAACGACCTCATGAACAAGGAAAGGGAAAGTCAGGGTACTATTTTGTGGCAGCATAGCGAGGTGCTTAGCTAAGCGCTGTGGAGACCATTTCGTCATGCTGTGACCAAAATATTCAATATCTGCATTACTGGATAACTCTCGGCATAATGCTTTTAGAAGCGTGCTTTTCCCAGCTCCATTTGGACCTAATAACGTGGTGACTTGACCTGCATGGATATCAATAGAGATATTATCGAGAATAGTTTTACTACCAAACTTTATACTCATGTTTTTTGCACTTAGAGCGGGTGCCGGCATTATAAAATTCTCCCTTTTTGTTGGAATAGAAGGTAGAGGAAGAAAGGCGCACCAATGATTGCAGTAACAATACCAACCGGGAGTTCTGCTGGAGCAAGAACAACACGAGAAAACATATCAGCAACAGTTAAGAGTAGGGCACCTAATATGGCTGATAAAGGAAGTAAAGTCCGGTGATCTGGTCCTGCTAGCATACGGCTCAAATGTGGAATGACTAGCCCAATAAAACCTATCATTCCCGAAAGGCTTACAGTGATGCCTACTCCAGCGGCTGTTAGTAAAATAAGCTGGCGTTTCAGCTTTTGAACTGGGATACCTAAATGTTGAGCTTCAGACTCACCAAGAAGAAGTGCATTTAAAGACATAGCATGTCGATAAAATAAGGCAAACAATCCAAGCAGTGTGATCGCGGCTAAAGTAATGCCAGACCATTTTGCTCCAGCTAGTGACCCCATTGACCATAATGAAAGATCACGCAGCATTTGGTCATCAGCAATGAAATTCAAAAAGCCAATTCCAGCCCCAGATAAAGCACTTATTGCAACACCTGCAAGTAGCATTATGGTGACTGATGTGCCGAATTTACTTGTTCCCAGTTTATAGACCAGCATGGTGGTGAGCGCACCGCCAAGAAAAGCAAATACAGGTACTGCCGCAAAATTCATAAAGCTTGGGTATTGCATTGAGACTTGCGAGAAAAGAACGATAGCTAAAGCAGCACCTAAAGCAGCTCCGGCTGAAACACCAATGATCCCAGGCTCTGCGAGCGGGTTCCTAAATAACCCCTGCATAACTGCACCACATAGAGCCAGAATAGCGCCAATCAACATACAAAGAATTGTTCTTGGAAGACGGATTTCTTGAATAACTAAGTTGATGTGTGGTGCCAAATCATTAGTTGGATTAAATAGGCTTAATGCACTGTCAGCAATGGTGATATTCATCGGACCAACAGTAATTGATGACAATGCAATAAAACTCAATGCTGATATTAAAATCAGCATTGATGTTTTAAGTGGAATCTTTCTCAGTAACATGGTGTGACCTTAAGGGTAAATCAGAGCATTAAGGCGTTTTGCTTCTGAAAGGCTGCGTAACCCTAGCCCCCCAACTAAAGCGCTGCCATCTACTGTAATAATCTGTTTGTTCATACCAGCGGGAGTGGCGGCAAGCATAGGAAGTGATTTGAGAATAGCGTCTGCTCCCCCCATTTTTTTGTAGCTGCGACCACTCACTAGAATCACATCAGGCTGCATCTCAACCATAGATTCCATCGACAATGGTTTGAAAGACGTTAATGTTGAAGCTGGGTTGATACCGCCAGCAAGTTCAATGATGGCATTAGGCGTTGTCTCTTTACCTGCCACATTTGCCGGGCGGCCTTCATGCAATAGTAAAAATAGAACCGTTTTTGCATCTTTTTTAGTCACTTGGTTGCTTTCTAATGCGTTAACTTGTTCCGCAACATTCTTCTTCACGGCTTGGGCTTTATTTTGGCTGCCCGTTAAGTTGGCAATTTGATCAATTCGGTCGAGTAAGCCGTCGATACTTGCTTCAGTATTGACAATTTGAACGTCAACATTCGCTGATTTCAACTGAGATACAGCTGAATCAGGCCCCATTTCATCTGAGCCAATAATAACGGTAGGCTGTAAGGCGATTAGCCCTTCAGCAGACAGCTGGCGGTGGTAACCGATCTTAGGGAGTGCGTTAGATTCAGGGAAGCGGCTTGTTACATCGACTGCAACTAGTTTGTCTGTCGCATCAAGTGCAATCACTAGCTCTGTTACTGCGCTGCCAGCGCTAATGATTCTTTGATTGGCTAAATCGTTTGCAGATACTGTATTGACCGCACCAAAAAGACCGGCGGTAATGGCTAGAGTTTGAAGAGTAGATTTAAATAGCGTTGCTTTGTTCATAGTTAATATCATCTAATTGAGTCACATAAAAATGTGAGGCGTTAGTTATTCTCAGTGAGTAGTTGAGTGGCGGCAATGCCATTTTCTTGGAGGAAAGACAACAACTTCACAAGGTTTTGCACATCGGCAGTTTTATCTGCGGCAATGACAATAGGCTGCTTACTGTTTGATGTTGTGACTTCAATAAGCGCTAGTTTGAAGTTTTCCCAATCAATGTATTCTTTTCCATCAATTGCCCAGTAAGGTTCTTGATCTAAAATATTAATGGTTAAGGATTTTTTATCGACTTCTGACACACTAGTGGTGTCTGTGCTAGGTAAATCGACTTCAAGCGACTCTAATTTCACAGAGGCTGTTAGCAGCAGAAACACCATTACGATAAATATGATGTCTAATAATGGCGTTAAGTCGGGCATTAAACCTGAGGGTGATTGAGTTTGAGATACCTTGATCATGAGTAGCTCGCACTTGAGGTGTTATCTACATCAGGAGAAGAGTTAGGCTTAGCCGCACCTGATGAGTTTTGGCGATTATTAGAGTTACCGTTAGAGCGGTTATATGAATTGATTTCTAGAGTTTGTGGCTGTTGAATTGTCATGCCTTCAAGCCAAACATTAACGTAGTTCAGAGTGTGCTCTAGCTTTGCGACAACTCTATCAGCCCAAAGCCCAAGCAATTGCGCTCCAGCGATGGCAGGAAGTGCAATCATTAACCCAGCAGCTGTTGTTCTCATTGCGAGCCCTAAGCCATCAGCGAGATCATTTGGAGTAATGCTGCCAGTTGAGGCCGCCACACCTTTAAACATTTCAATGAGCCCAAGAACTGTACCTAATAAGCCTATTAGTGGGCTTAGTACACCAATTAAACCAAGTAACCTTAAGCCCGCATGAAGCTGGTGGCGTTTTTCTTGTAACCAAATACCAGCGGCATCTTCACGTAGATTTTTTGAAAATGAGTGGTGGGCAAGTAACATTGCCACGCCTTTGTAGAGGAGTGGGCGTTTAGGAGAAAGTGTTTGGGCTAATTGCTCAAGATCTTTACTGTTTGTCGGTGAAATATTATTTAATTCTTTACGTATAGCGCTTCTACCAACACCAATGCTGAGCACAACTTGAAAGATACGCTCGGCGATGATCATTGCCGTTAATGCAGAGCAGATAAGAAGTGGCCAAGTCATTAAGCCAAGCTGATCTTGTAAATAATTAATTTGTTGCATGATTAATCCAATCTAAAACGAACAGGTATTTGTACACGGTGAGCAATGGCTCTTCCGTTTACTGTATGGGGTGAAAATTTCCATTGTTTAACGGCATCTAAAGCTGCCTTGTCGAGCATTAGTGCTCCTGAGGAGCTGACTAATGCCTGTTTAATCTGTTTGCCGTCTGCATCTATCCATATCTCATAAGTTGCGACACCTTGAACACCACGTCTTCTTGCCTTACGAGGGTATTTCGGAGGTGTTGGTCGAGAAGAAAATGCCGGTTTTTTTATCAACGTTGGCTCTTGAGTTGATACTCCCCTATTAGCAATCACTTCTTTTGCTTCTTGCTGTGGGGTGTCACTGACGGTTTTTTCTGTTTCTTTCTTTTCTACTTTTTTCTCAATCTTTTTTTTCTGAGTGATTTTCTTTTCAGTAACAGGCTTTTGGGTTGTCTTTTTAGCTACAGGTTGAGTTTTCTTAGGCTGTTTTGATTCAGGCTTCGGTTTTTTCTTAACCACTTCTTTGCGCGGTGAAGTTTTATCAATTTTCTTTTGTGCTACGGGTTCTGGTTTAACAACCTTGGGAGGCTGTGGTTCTGGTGGTGTTGGCTCTGAAAATTCAGGGGTCGGTTCGGGTTGCGTTTCAGCCGTTTCAGATACTGGGTCACTGATAGGCTCTGCTTGAGGAGAAGGTTTAGCGGAAGTAGAAGGCACAAAATTAATTGAGACTGTTGTCGAATTTGTACCAGCTGGCATAGCAAATAATTTGCTTTCTTGAGCCACAAATAAAATGGCTACATGGATAGCTAATGAAGCACTACCTGCAATGACATACCTAGGTATATTCACACTGAACCCTTAAGACCTAACTAAAACAGGCTGAGATTATCACTCACAATGCAAATAAGATCAATTATCAATTGCATTATCATTTGCGTCTATTTATGATTTACTCAGATTTTAGCGAACAGTCTTCCAGACTTTGTTCGATAAGCGTTTAGAGAGATTATATGAGTCTTGATATTTATAAATTTGACGAATCTATCGTTGGTGTTTCTAGCCCTGATCCACTTAGGTTTGCCTTTGCGAAAAAGCATTCAGCACATGCAGGTGGTGCAGCTATTCCAGTAATGCCTGATCAGCAGCCTCTGATTTTCAATGAGTTGCTTCAGTCTGAAGGGAAGAAAACTGATAAACGATGTTTATACGTGCATGTCCCTTTCTGCCGTGTTCGCTGCACATTCTGTAACTTCTTCCAAAATGCCGCCAGTCGAAAGCTGGTAGATGAGTATTTCGAAGCATTGATGAAAGAGTTAAAGATGAAAGCGCAAACACCTTGGGCGCAATCAGGAACTTTCCATGCTGTGTATATTGGAGGCGGCACGCCAACGGATTTATCAGCCAAGCAAATCGAGATTTTAGGCAAGGCTATTCATGACTTATTTCCATTAGCTACAGACGCTGAAATCACTTTAGAAGGACGTATAAATCGCTTCAGTGATGAAATGTTTGAACGATCTTTAGCTGGTGGCTTCAACCGCTTCTCATTTGGAATTCAAAGCTTTAATACTCAAGTTAGACGAAGTGCAAAACGTCTAGATGACCGAGAAATTGTACTCGACCGTATCAGTAGCCTTAGCCAAACCCAGCAAGCACCGATTATTTTGGATCTTCTATATGGGCTTCCTCATCAAACACTGGATGTGTTCAACCAAGACTTAGAAGACTTCATGTCAACTGGAGCGCATGGTATCGATCTCTATCAGCTTATTATTGGTGGTAGTGCTCCTATGCTTAATTTAGTTGAAAAAGGAAAAATCCCACCTCCAGCAACAACGCCAGAGAAAGCCAGCATGTATCAAGCGGGCGTTGAGTTTATGAATAAACACCACGTTAAGCAGCTAAGTGTTAATCATTGGGCTCGAGATAACCGAGAGCGTAGTTTATACAATAGTTTAGCCAAAACTTATGCTGAAGTTATGCCTGTTGGTTGTGGTGCTGGTGGCAATATTGGTGGGTACGGCTTTATGCAGCATCGCTCATTAGACAAATACATGGAGTTAATGAATAAAGGTGAACATCCCCTCGCCATGATGATGCGTCAAAGTGATTTTGAATCACTGTTTTCATCACTAAAAGCAGGTTTTGATTCTGGGGTTATACGTCGTAGTACGCTGCCGGAATTTGAAGGGAAAGACAGCTTTGATTATTTAAAACCTCTGTTTCATTTGTGGGAAGAAAACGGCTTAGTTGAGTTGTCTGATGATTACCTTGTTCTCACATTAGCAGGCTGTTTCTGGTCAGTAAGCTTGGCTCAAGCCGCTATTCATATCTTGAATTCAGAGAGTTCATCTCAAGAAAAACTACAGCATAAACATGCAGCTAACGGACATTAATACATGACAAATTTCACAGAAACTAAAATTGAACAATCAAATACAGCTACGTCTGTTCAGCACATGACGCTTGTTCAGCGTGTTGCCGAAGTTTTAGAGCAAGAGCCTAAACTGCTACCTGCCGCGATTGCGAGTCAACTTGAAGTAACAGAAGTTGAAGTAGTGTGTGCATTGCCTAAAGAAATGGTCGCTATCCTTGATGGTGAGCAAGCGCAAAGCGTACTTGAAGGGCTTGTCGGCTGGGGACCCGTTACCACAATCATGCATTCATTTGGTTCTATCTTTGAAGTTAAAGCCCCATTTCCTAAAGGGAAAGAAGCTCGAGGCTACTACAACTTAATGGGTAAGGAAGGTGAACTTCATGGTCACCTAAAGTTAGATAACGTAAAAAAAGTAGCTTTGGTGAGTAAGCCGTTTATGGGGCGTGAAAGTCACTACTTTGGCTTTTTCAGTGAGTCCGGCGATAACATCTTTAAGATCTACTTAGGGCGAAATGAGAAGCGAGAATTGATTGCTGATCAAGTTGAACGCTTTAAAGCGATGCAAGCTCAATATCAGTAGAATCGGCTAAGCCCTAATTAAAAGTTACAAAAATAATAATTAAATATCATAAAGTTAAACTCAAATAGGAATAAAAAATGGAACAGCAAGTAAAACAAGAGCGCCTTCAAGGTCGACTCGGTCCGGAAATTAAAGAATTTCGTCAAGAACGTCGTACTATTCAACTCGCAACCGTTGATGAAGAAGGTCGCCCAAATGTTAGCTATGCGCCATTTGTTCAAAACCAAGAAGGCTACTTTGTACTAATTTCTAAAATTGCTCGCCATGCACGTAACCTTGAAGCTAATCCTCAAGTTTCATTAATGATGATTGAAGATGAAGAAAATGCGAAACAGCTCTTTGCTCGTAAGCGTTTAACGTTCGATGCGGTGGCTAATGTAGTTGAGCGTGACTCTGAACTTTGGTTGCAAGTTGTCACTCAGTTAGGTGAACGTTTTGGGGAGATCATCGATGGTCTAAGCCAGCTTGAAGATTTTGTTCTCTTTAATCTAAAAGCTGAAAATGGTTTATTTGTGAAAGGCTTTGGTCAAGCTTACCAAGTGTCAGGTGATGATTTAGTTGATTTTGTTCACCTGCAAGAAGGTCATAAAAAAGTATCTAATGAATAGTGTTAGCTGATTCGTTTAGCTAGTTTTTAATAAACTTAAAGCCTTCAATATTGAAGGCTTTTTGCTATATTAGGCATCTACGATTTAATAAGATTTACTTAGTAATTAAGGCAGTTATATGAAACCTGTAAGTCGCGATTGGGATGAGTTTTGTTACCCATTCATTTATGAAGACAGTCCTATCTGTGACTTTGAAATCTTATCTGATGAACTATGCTGTCGGGTTGGACTAGTGCTAACGATGTCTTTGGACGAAAAGGTTCGAGATGTGTTAGAGCGCTTGCAACCAAATATCTATCATTTGAATGGTTCGGTGAGAGGAAAGCTTGCGATTACAGAGTCAGATTTAGTAGAACTTAAAGCCGACTATCATTCTATAAGAAACCAATTAGAAGGTGGGTTTAAAGGCTTTGTGTTGCCCTGTGGACATGAAGTATCTAGCGAATTACATTTAGCCCGCTGCCAAGCTAAAAAAGTGGTACGTGCACTAGTGATGATTGAACATTCAGGTAAGAAGTCACCTGCGCCGATCCTATTTAAATATTCGAACTTAATTGCGAATACACTTTATGCTTTGGCATCCCTCACTAACCACTTACACCAAGTTGAAGAGGTGGAGTTTGTGAGTAAAAGTTACTCTATGCCTAAGAAATAGGTTAAATATAAATAAAAAACGGCACCCAATTAGGTACCGTTTGGTTTTGATTATTTGTATTGAGGCGTTATAGGGTAGACATTCCCGTAAAAACTTAGTGAGCTGCGGATGAGCTTTCTAAGCTTTTTGCACCTCTTAACATCGCTTCAACTAACTCACCTGCATTAAACTTCTCTAAAGCTTCATGAGCACCAACCTGTTGAGCTCTGTCTACACATATTTCACTTGAAAGAGACGTGTGTAAAATACGGTACGACTGGTTTAGTGCCGGATCATTTTGAACTTCAAATGCCAGTTCATAGCCATCTAAACCTGGCATTTCAATATCGCTCACGAGTAACTCAATTGGAGTATTGTGCGCAGCTTCTTGCCTCATTAACTCAATTGCATCTAGACCGTTATTACAAATCTTATACGGTATGTTGATACTGTCTAAGGCATCACTAAGTTGTTTACGAGCAATAGAAGAATCATCGACTAATAAGATATTCAGAGCTTTTAATCGTTCACGCTCAACATCCGTTAACATTGGGATTTGGGCGGCTTCGTACTCGGGATAGATTTTAGAAAGTAAAAGCTCAACGTCGAGCATTTGGACAATATTGTCTTGGTAGCGAGTGATTCCTGTGACAAAAACATTCGACCCAACCGTAGTCGGTGGGGACTCAATGCTTTTCCAGTCACATTCAATGATTTTATCAATAGAACGTACTAAGAAAGCGACTACCGTTCTTAAACAGTCAGTGACGATCAAAAAACAGCTGTTGTATTCTGCCGGTGTGATGGCTCTAAAACCAATAGCGGCAGACATGTCTATGACGGGTACAGTTAACTCCCTAATGGTGACTGTACCAATAACATGATGGTGTGAATAAGGGATCTGAGTCGTCTTTTGGTAAGGGACGATCTCTCTTACCTTAAGCGTCCCTATAGCAAAACTCTGTGACAATGAGAGCTTAAACATCAGCATGCCTTGTGCTTGATTAGCTTTGCTTTTCATCTTAGCCATTAACAGGCTCCTGCTTTTTATATATACCTACCAATTTAATGGGATTATGGCAGACCAGCAAGAAATAGGCAGTATTTTCCTAACGATTCGTTACTTAATACGGTGTATAGAGTGAAGATGTCATGATCTTAAGGTAAAATTGGATATATAAGGTTAATTTTTATTCCAAACCTCTCAGGCTTTGCACTGGGATGGATTAATTTAGAGAACAATGATGGCAAGAACAGCAGCAGCACTTCACATACTCGTAAAGCATAAAGAGCAAGCAGAAGATATTATTCAGCAACTAAAGAAAGGTGCTAAGTTTCAAGCTCTTGCAAAAAAACATTCGACTTGCCCATCTGGTAAAAAAGGTGGCGATCTTGGTGAGTTCAAGAAAGGTCAGATGGTTCCACAGTTTGATAAAGTCTGTTTTTCTGGAGAAACTTTGGTACCGCATTTGGTGAAAACCAAGTTTGGTTGGCATGTTGTGAAGGTTCTATATAGAACGTAATTGGCACACTCTTGTGCTGTAGCATAAGTAAGAGTGTATCTAAAGGGGCGGTCGTTCGCTCCTTTTTTGCATCTAAAGGTTTATATGTTTCAGCAATAAGATGGCGATGTTTATAAGATATTCATCCTAAATGTCATCCTATAAAGTTAGCTACGCCCTTTGTTATCCACCTACCTTTTCATAAAGTAGGAGGATGGCTTAGTGATTGAACTGAATATAATGAATGTTATTCCTGAAGTAGTAAATGCAGGCATGTGCCTGTTTATTAAGTTTGGTTGGAGATACACATGGAAAACTCAGTTGCGTTAGATATCCCAAATAGTGATGTCATTTTGCATGCTTTCGATTGGCGCTATTCAGACATCACCAAGGATGCGTCAGTGATCCGTAAACTGGGCTATAAATCGGTATTGGTTTCACCTGCGATGAAGTCATTACGTAGTGGTAAGGGAAAAAAAGAAACGCAGTGGTGGCAACGTTACCAGCCACAAGATTACCGAGTAATAGATAATCAATTAGGCGACACACATGATTTTATCGAAATGGTTCAGGCTTTAAGAGAGCACGGATTGCGGACCTATGTTGATGTTGTCTTTAACCACATGGCAAACGAATCGGGCATTCGTAATGACCTTGTCTACCCTAATACCCCTGACCTTAAAGAATACCAGAGCGATCCAAAGTACTACGACAGCATTCGCTTATTTGGAGATTTGTCTCAGCCTTTGTTCGGTGAAGATGATTTTGTGGAAGCTTTTGGAATTGAAGATTGGAATGATCGATGGGAAGTTCAGAATGGTCGTATTACGGGCAGCCCTGAAGACCCAGGTTTACCAACATTAAGTGATAATGAAAATGTGGTTGCCCAGCAGAGAGCTTACTTAAAAGCATTGAAGAAAATTGGTGTAAAGGGTTTTAGAATCGATGCTGCGAAACATATGTCGCTGTCTCACCTTCGTAAAGTATGGACAGAAGACATTTGCTCAGACATTCATATTTTTGGTGAAATCATTACAGATGGCGGCGCAACAAAAGCAGAATATGAAACCTTTTTAGAGCCTTACCTTAAGTACACCCGATTAGGGGCGTATGATTTCCCACTGTTCAATATTATCTTTGAAGCCTTTGGTGAAAAGGGCAGTTTTTCTTCTTTGATTAACCCATATTGTTTTGGACAAGCATTGTCGAATACCCGTGCTATTACTTTTACGGTTACTCATGACATTCCTAATAATGATGTATTCAGTAATTTAGTGATGAGTGAGCAAAGTGAAAAACTGGCTTATAGCTATATTTTAGGACGAGATGGTGGTGTCCCTTTAATCTACAGTGAGCTTAAGACCAGTGGGATAAAAGACTCTAAAGGAAACCCACGTTGGTTCAATGACTGGCAATCAGAAGACATGCATAACATGATTCGTTTCCATAACTACGTACATGGTGAAAGTATGCAGGTTATTGAAGCTAATGCTGATTTGCTTGTATTTGTACGTGGCGAGAAAGGGATTGTTGTAATCAATAAATCCAAGCGCAGTAAAACAGTTCAATTGACGTGGACAAAGCCCGTTGTTGATTTACTTTCAGGGACTAAATTTTCGCGTAATAAAGGCTATGTGGAAATCACAACGGAGCCCAATAGCAGTATGATGCTTGTTAACTGCTAAGTAATGATTGACCGCGTATAAAACTTAAAGCCGCATAGAAAGTTCTATGCGGTTTTGTTATTTACAGAGCCAGCTCTTCAATATTTAGATTTAAGCGATAACTTAAACCGTGAATTTATTTAAGATTGCGTCCTGCTCTCTTACATTCTCAGTTTGAATTTGCATCTCTTTATTCGCGTTATCAGCTGCATCTGACACTTGTACAGATAGGTCTTTAATCTTAACAGTGTTGTTGTTGATTTCTTCAGCCACCAAGCTTTGCTCTTCGGCCGCAGATGCAATTTGAATATTCATATCAGAGATTTCTTGGATTGAATCACGGATACGTTCAAGAGCAGCATTGGCTTGCTGAGCTCTATCTACCGCATCTCTTGCTGTGGCTTTACTCTGATTCATTGCATTGGATACTGAGCTTGCTCCAGCTTGTAGTTGCTCAATCATGTTTCGAATCTCGGTAGTTGATTCTTGAGTTCTTTGCGCGAGTGTTCGTACTTCGTCAGCTACCACGGCAAACCCTCGACCAGATTCACCCGCTCGTGCTGCTTCAATAGCGGCATTTAGTGCGAGAAGGTTGGTTTGATCAGCAATATCGTTGATTACTTTTAGAATGGTCTCAATGTTATTAGTCGCACTTTCAAGTACTTCAACTTCAGCCACTGCTTCATCTATCCGACTTGATAAAGTGTCGATAGCATCGGTTGTATCGGTAACAACATGTGTACCCTCTAAGGTTGCATCATCTGCTGCTTTTGCTGCTGAGGCTGCACCTTGGGCATTTGAAGCGACATCGGAAGAAGTCGTTGCCATTTCGTGCATAGCTGTCGCTAATTGTTCCAATTCATGGAGTTGGTCACGCATAGCTTCAGAGGATTCTTGTAAGCCCACAGAGGTTGATTCAGAGCCTCGTAATATCTCTTCACCAATCGCTTTAGACTGAATTATTTGTTGTTGTAGCGTCCCTGTAAAGGTATTGAAGCCAGTAGCCAGCTCTGAGAACTCTTTATCAGTATTCGTATCAAGACGCTGAGTTAAGTCTCCTTCACCTGAAGCTACGTTTTGAATGGCTTCATTGAGTACACCTAATGGGCGCATGAGTGTTCGAATGAGTACTAGAAGTAAACCAATACTGATAATCAATGAAATTATCGTGTAGAGAATTGAGCTATCTCGAAGATCACTAACTGATTGATAAGCAACTTCTTCATTTAGGATGACCCCAACATACCAATCTTCACCAGGTACTGCCGAAAAGTCTAAGGTGTAAGGTATTCCATTCAATACAACCTGTTGCGGTTGATCTGCAATACTGACATTGGGCATATAATCAGATAATGGCTTACCATTTTTATTCGTTTCTGGGTGCGCGATAGTTGTACCGTCAGCAGAAACAATGAATACGTAGCCAGCGTTAAATAATTTTACTTGGTTAACAACATCAGCTAACCCGGCTAGGCTCACATCATAAAATATAGCGCCGATGAAGCGTCCGTTGTCTTTCACTGGCGTTGCAATAGATACCAATATTTCATTGGTAGCAGAATCGGCATAAGGTGCTGTGATAATAAGCTTGTTAGCGTTCTTGGCATCTTTATACCAAGGTCTTGCTCTCGGGTCCCAACTAGCTCCAGGATCCCAAGAAGGGTCATTACTGATGTTTGTCCCGTCTTTTTCGAAACCTATCCCAGCCAGCAGGAAGTTGTTTTTGACAACAGGGCGGGTGATGACATCTTTTATCTTATTGGGGCTAAGGTCCAGTTCAAGCATGCTGGTGGAATAGCTAGCAATGGCTTTTCGACCATTTATATCGGCTGCTACTGTATTTCTTACACCATCGACAATTTCAATAACACTCGCTTCTACTTGTTGCCTCATTTCATCTTGCATCGTGAAATATTGTTTTGCTGTGAGCAAGGAAATGGTAACAAGCAATAGTACCGACGAAGCCGCAACTATTTTATGACTAAATTTCATGGTCATCCTTAACTATTTTCTTAATCGTTTATAAATTTATAGTTAGAAATAACCACTTCATCCAGCGGATTGGCGTTATATCTATCAATAATTTAATTCTGATCAGCTCTTTATGTGTTTAGAAAGTAAGCCACGAGAGCCTCGTGACTTACTATGAGTACCCAATTTTGTACCTGATCTAGCCTATTTTTATATTAGGAGCTATTTCTTGATTACACTGTGAACTTGTTTAACAGTGCGTCTTGTTCTTGTACATTTTCAGTTTGAACTTGCATAGCGGCATTGGCCTGCTGCGCTGAATTGGACACTTGTGTAGAAAGGTCTTTTATTTTTACCGTATTATTGTTGATTTCTTCTGCTACCAAACTTTGCTCTTCGGCAGCCGAAGCGATTTGGATATTCATATCTGAAATTTGTTGAATCGAATTACGGATACGATCTAGTGATGAATTTGCCTGTTGAGCGCGTTCTACGGCATCCGTTGCAGTATCTTTACTTTGATTCATCGCTGCAGAGACAGAACTTGCTCCTGCTTGTAATTGCTCGATCATACTGCGAATCTCAGTTGTTGATTGCTGAGTACGCTGAGCCAAAGTTCGCACTTCGTCCGCTACAACTGCAAACCCTCTTCCTGATTCACCAGCTCGCGCAGCTTCAATCGCTGCATTTAATGCGAGTAGGTTAGTTTGGTCTGCAATATCGTTGATTACTTTTAGAATAGTCTCGATATTTGCCGTTGCCGATTCCAATACTTTAACTTCTTCGACAGCTTGGTCGATACGAGAAGACAAGTTATCGATAGCTTGCGTAGTATCACTTACTACCGTCGTGCCATCAATTGTTGCTTCATCGGCATCTTTAGCCGCTGCTGCAGCACCTTGTGCATTGTTGGCAACTTCTGTTGCAGTCACCGCCATTTCGTTCATCGCGGTAGCTAACTGTTCTAGTTCTTGCAGTTGGGTATTCATCGCATTTGCAGATTCTTGAGCGCCAATAACCGTCATTTCAGTACCACGCTTGATCTCTTCACCAATTGCTTTTGACTGAATAATCTGATTTTGTAAGTTCTCAGTAAAGGTATTGAAGCCTTTTGCTAAATCGGAGAATTCTTCGTCTGTATTAGTGTCTAAGCGCTTTGTTAAATCACCTTGACCAGAAGCCACGTCGTTAATTGCTTTATTAAGTGTTTCAAGGGGGCGCATTAATACACGGATTAAAACAGTCAGAGCAATAACACTTAAGATAAGAGCAATAATGGTATAAATAATTGAGCTATTTTTAAGCTCTGAAATGGTAGAGAAAGCGATAGATTCATCTATGATAGTACCGACATACCAATCTTCGCTTGGGATGTGAGTAAAGTTAACCAAGAAGGTTTTCCCATCCATTTCAATTCTTTGTTGCTGGTTATTGATGGTCGCTTGAGGCAAGTAGCTTGAAAGTTTTTCACCGTTATTTTTAGCATTTGGGTGGGCGATAGTCGTCCCATTTGATGTCACAAGGAATAAGTAGCCTGCATCAAATAGGTTCACTTTATTAACCAGTGTTGCAAGGTTCGTGAGTTCTAAATCGAAGAACATACCCGCAGTGAACTTGCCATTATCTTTAACAGGTGTACCTACTGAGATAATTACTTTGTTACTTGATGCGTCCACATAAGGGGCGGTTACGACAAGGCGGTTTTGGGATTTTGCATCAATATACCAAGGGCGAACTCTAGGATCATAGTCAGGTCCTGCGACCCAGCCATCATCATTTTCAATAACGAAACCGTTTGCTTCATAGCCAAAACCTACGGCTAAAAAGCTGCCTTTAAGTTTTGGTTTTTCAAGTATGGTTTGTACGTAATCGTGATCTTGAGGGTTAATTTCAATCACTTCAGTCGTGGATTGAGCCAGCGCTTTTTTCGCAGACATTTCAGAAACAACGGTATTTTTTACCCCGGCTACCATTTCGTTCATGCTAGCGTTAACGTGGTTTTCAACAGCGCTTCTCACTGTAAACAGTTGTTGAATCGAAAGTAATGAAACGGTTACCAGCAGAAGTGTAGATGATGCTGCAACAACCTTATGACTAAACTTCATAGTACGGTCCTCTCAATAAGCTAGCGAATAAGCTTAAGTAATAATTATTGTTTTTATGATATCGGCAAGTGTCTGACATACTTAATGACATTTTCACACTCACAGTTACAAAAATACAACAGAACTGTAAATTTAAAAGGTTAAACATTCATTTTTGCTTACTAGAGGGTGTTATTTCATTGAAATTAGAAATTAATGAGATCTAGTTGAATTATCACCTTTAAATTAATACGGGAATAATTCAACAAACCTAGGTTGTAAAAGGGAAGAGGGTTAATGAAAATCATTATTAATAGGAAGCGGTATAATCGAATATAATCAGTTATCTTATTTACAAAAACGAAAAAAGCCTCACATAAATGAGGCTTTGTACGGTTTTTGTTCAGCTTGTTTTTAGAAAATCAAGTGCGCTACGCCTGCGATTACAGGAAGTGTAATTAGGGTACGTAGAATGAATATGATAAACAGTTCAACAATGTTGACTGGGATTTTACTACCAAGCAATAAAGCGCCAACTTCAGACATGTAAATTAGCTGAGTAACAGACATTGCCGCGATAACGAAACGAGTCATTTCGTTGTCGATTGATGCTGCTAAAATTGCAGGGATAAACATATCAGCAAAGCCGACCACAATGGTTTCTGATGCTGCCGCAGCTTCAGGAACCCCAAGTAATTCTAGAAACGGAATGAAGGGTTGACCTAAAATTGAAAACACCGATGTATATTCCGCTGTAACTAGAGCAATGGTACCCATGCCCATTACCACAGGTAGTACACCAAACACCATGTCTACTGCGTTGTGTATACCTTCACCGAAAACAGATTTTGCTGATTTAACTTGTGATGCCTTATTGATTGCCAGTTCTAAACCCCAAGAGAATGTAGAGTGACCTTCAGGTATTGCATCTGCATCTTTCTTTGGAGAAGTACCATCAATAAAAGTATCTTTCTTCATACTTAATGGTGGCAAGCGAGGGATAATTACCGCCGCAACAATACCGGCTAAACAGATAGCTGCATAAAATGGTAAGAATAGGTGTTCTAATTCTACTTGTGCGATAACTACTAGGCTGAACGTAATAGATACAGCAGAAAACGTTGTACCAACTACTGCAGCTTCGCGCTGTGTGTAAAATTTGTTTTCGTATTGCTTACTTGTAAGAAGAATACCCACACTACCATCACCTAACCATGACGCCATGCAGTCGATTGCGCTTCGACCTGGTAGGTTAAAAATAGGACGCATTATCTTACTCAATAGCGTACCAAAAAGCTCTAATAGACCGAAGTTAAGCAGTAGTGGAAGTAATAAGCCAGCAAAGATAAATACAGAAAATAGCGTTGGTAATAAGCCTTCTAATACTAAGCCGCCGGTATTCTCTTCCCAGATTGCTTCTGGACCTACTTGGAAGAAAGTCATGACTGCTGCAGCGCCACCGATGACGCGAACTGCAAGCCAAAGTGGTGAAGGGTTGAATAGACCTTCAAGAAACGGGTTCGATTTTATGAAAGTAGGCTTGAAAACTTTGTAAAAAATGGATGCTACAGCCATAAAAGCAACAATTGCGGTGATCACAGAAACTAGGTATTCACCAAATATGACTTGAATAGATTTCGCCAGAATTGCTACAGGGATGGTCAAGTCACCTTCATAGCTAATAGGAGCCATGAATAGAAATAGACCAATGAGAGAAGGGATTAAGAAAATCCAGAAACTGCTTTTTGATTTTGAATTGTTAGCAGCGTTGGTGTTGTTAAGCATTATAGGGTTCTCGTATTACTACTAGTAAAATGTTGCCTTATCCGTGGCACTTAATCACTAAATATCCGTATTTTCTTATCGACCGCAAGACTACCTACTATTTTAGTGCCTTGCAATACTATTCAATCTATTGGATTAAATATTCACAAATATTATTCTGCAATAGCTGTCATAGGTAAAATGTTGTATCACATATGTTGTAAATGTTTATTTTATGTATAAATGTACTTATTGAGATAATTATTTCAGACAAACTAAGTATTTCCAGAGAATACTATGCTGGCAAAAGCTTAAGTTTGTGATGAGAAAACAGAAAGGTAAATCCAGTAGCCGAAAGCAATAGAAAACGAGAAAATCGCTGGGAAAGCTAAAGACATAATGTCAAAGGATTGGAACAATAAAGCCCCAACTAAACCGCCAGAAAGAAAACCAACGATGATAAACATCAGAAGTTTGGCTTTACGACGGTCGAATGGGTTTCCTTTTAGGCTTGAACCCAGCATGATCCCAAGATCTGTGATGATCCCTGTCATGTGTGTAGTGCGGATGATTGCACCGCTGTAAGTCGTGATCATGGCATTCTGTAACCCACAAGCCGCTGACGCTAAATACTGACCAGAGGTAAGCCCATTGAGAAGCGCCCATAGTGCAAGTAGTAATAGCGCGCCTTCAATACAGAGGGCAACTCCATAACGACGCCCTAATTTTAACGCCTGACTATCAATAAAGAAGCCACTAAACGCAGAGCCAAACATAAAACTGATGATAATCAGTAATAAATGAAGTGAGGTTTGCGTTGGTGAAGTAAGGCTACTGCCCAGTAAAGTCATCGTGCCGGATATGTGAGAAATCGCCTGATGTTGAAACCCCATAAGACCTATAGCATTCACGCACCCAGCTAATGCTGCAAGAAGAAGAGCGCCATATTCAATCCAGCGAGGGAGTTTAGATATCATGTCACATAGCTCAATTGAGAAAGGGCAGAATTATAACGCTAGTGAAGTGACGTGCTAGCGTTATAGCCTAGGAATAGTTGATCTGAAGCAACAGTACAGCGATTATCTGTCGTCTGCACTATCTGTTTGTCGTTCAAATATTTCAGACCGAATATGGACTGTTGATGGTATGAAGCTAGTTGTAATGTTCCATTTGGCTATCAAACTTAACCCATCCGTGCTTTCTTTCCTCATAAATAGAAAAGCTTGGGGGTGGGAAATCTTGTTCTTTAAATAGCCCAAGCGGAATTACAGCAACCTCTGGTGAGGCTGTGATTCCTAATTGCATGGTCGTACCGCAGTTAGGGCAGAACTGGTAGGTGACTTCATTACCCGTATCACTTATTCGGGAAAATGAAGTGGTTTCACCCTGCATCACTACCTGAGTAGCTGAAAACCGTACTTGGACGCCAAATACACTCCCTGTGCGCTTCTGACATTCAAAACAGTGACAAACTGCTGTTCGAATAGGTTCACCTGTGCAGACAAGGGTGACTGCGCCACACTTACAGTCACAAGTTCTGACTTTAGTATTCTTTCCTGTATGGGCATCTACTTTAGAATTAATTTCCATAGGCAACTCTCGTTTTAGAAGGATCCGAATAAAGCCTTATTGCTTATTATATCAAAGCGATTTATGGTCTGCACAAATTGACATGGAACTAACCAATATAAGTTGCTATGAAAAATAGAATTTTACCTATCCCACTTATCTTACTCATCCCTATTGTACTGCTCGTGATCGTGATTGTGGCTGGTGCTTACAGGTTCAGCCTAACGGATGAAGAAATATTAGCGAAATTCCCATCTTCAAACGTTCAAGCTGACCCTATCGTGTTGTCTGTCTTCAAGTTAAAGGCAACAAATCCATGGACAATTAAAGTACCGGAAACAAATGCTTACGCTTTTGTTGATGAAATCATTGAAGAGAAAGGCGTTGCAATTGGTCGTTATGATTCTGGTGTGGAAAGAGGAACAGTAAGCGTAGCAACCAGTAATATCCAAGGTGCTGAAAGTTTTAAAACTCTTAAAAATATTCAAGGTGAGCAGGCTAGCGAACCATTATTTGTCGCGCCGATGTGGGTATCGAATCAAGGGTCTGGCATATTTCAATACGTGGCTCTTTTTAAATTTGATCAGCAACGAAGTCGAATGATTCTAATCGATCAGTTATTTATCGGTGATCGCGCAAGTATCACGGGTTTAAAAATCACTCAAGAGAAAGAAAACCGCTATACCGGAGTGGTTGATTATCTACAACATTCCGCTTCTCAAGCAAAAGCAGAGTTACCCGATGAACCCCACTCCATAGTCTTTGAATTTAATAAGCAATCAATTGATAAGCAATAAGGCTTTATAGGATGCAATGTTTTGTTGTTTATGTGAGCTAAATTACATATTATTGTTCTTAGATGTATGTAATTTAGACACTAAACGAGGATAACACTTGGTGTCCGAAAGGTTTTTTCAAATGGAGCTTGCGAATGATTAATAAACGTTTTTTTAAAACAAAAGATGAAGTAGAAGTAACGTTTGAGCTTGAAGCTCAAGAAGCGACTTCAGTTTCTATTGTGGCTGACTTTCTAGATTGGAAAGAAACGCCAATGAAGAAATTGGCAAAGGGTAAAGTCTATAAATTTAAGGCTCGCCTACCAAGAGATGAGCAGTTTCAGTTCCGTTACCTAGTGAATGGACAGCAGTGGGTGAATGATGCGAATGCTGATAGCTATATCCAAAATGGGTTTGGTGAAGACAACTGTTTAGTGACTACAGGTCAGTAGTTATTCGCACGTTGGTTTTAAGTGAAGTAGCTCTTGTAGGGGATTGTTTAGCCGTCAGAGTTATACCATTTTAACATTCATTAAGTGTGATAACCCTTCGGGGTTTAGAAAGCAGAAGTTTAGGCTTCTGCTTTTTTGTTACTTCAAATTTGTTACTTCAATTTTTTCACTTCAAACTAAGCATTTTTCTGAAATCATGCCTCTCTTTGAAATATAGTATTTCCATTTAACCTAAGTACCCCACGATAACTCAAGCACTTAGGCTGGGTTTGGCTGATGAGCATCATATTATGACATTTCACTGATGATTTATGCGCTCAAAAAGCATATCCTGTTGCTTTATGTTGCAGAAAGATCTCTTTACCGTGTATTCAAAAATATTTTCATCTCCGTTTTCTGAGCTCTCGTCACTTAAAAAATTAGCCCTGCTAGGTTTTCCTATTGCAGCCGCTATGAGTGTCGTTTTCAATGCTTCTGACTCCCAACTAACTAAGACAATAGATTTAAATTTGCCCGATTCAACGGTCATTGAATCTTTGTTGTCTCCAATTTCTGAGATTATTGAACCACCTACTTTTGAGTATCAAATCCGCAGTGGTGATAACCTTAGTGGCATATTTACTCAACTTGGTTTCTCATATCAATCGATGATGAGTGTGATGGAAACCGATCTTAACTTCCTTGCGTTAGATACATTACAACCGGGTAACCAACTTCGTTTTTGGCGAGATGAAGATTCGGGTGAGTTGGTTAAAATGGAGTTGATGTTCAACCTGGTGGATAAAGTGTTGTATCGTCGTTTAGACGATGGTAGCTATGAGTTTGAAGACATCTCATTACCTGGAGAGTGGGTACAAACTCCTTTGGTTGGTGATATTCAAGGCAGCTTTTCAATGTCGGCTAATAAACTGGGTTTAAGCAGCATTGAAATTGATCACGTTGTTTCTTTATTGAAAGAGAAGATTAATTTTAGTCGTGATTTACGTGCTGGGGATAAATTCGAAGTTTTACAGAAGAAGCAGTTTCTTGATGGCGTTCCTACTGGGAAACGTGAGATTGAAGCCATTAAGATAATGAACCGAAATCGTGTTTTAAGCGCTTATTTGCACACTGACGGTCAATACTACGATGCAAATGGAGACAGCCTGCAGCGTGCTTTCCAACGTTACCCTGTTGGGCGTAATTGGCGCTTAAGTTCTCATTTTAATCCAAAACGTTTGCACCCAGTTACGGGAAGAGTATCCCCACATAACGGGACAGACTTTGCTACACCTGTTGGCACTCCAGTGCAGTCTACAGGTGATGGTAAAGTGATTATGACTCGTAGCCACCCATATGCGGGTAATTACGTCGTTATCCAGCATGGCACCACTTATAAAACTCGCTATCTTCACTTGAGTAAGATACTCGTACGTAAAGGGCAGCAGGTTTCTCGTGGACAAAAAATTGGTTTATCAGGTAAAACAGGTCGAGTGACAGGAGCTCATCTTCATTATGAATTGATCGAGCGTGGTCGCCCTGTAAACGCAATGAAAGCGAATATACCAATGGCTAATTCAGTTCCTAAAAATGAAAAAGCAAAATTCGTCGCGATGAGAGATGAAGCAGACGCATTACTCTTAGAAAGAGAGCAAAGTTTATAATAAGCCAAAAGGCATTGCTGAAGCCGGTTGATATTCACTGAACTTCAGCTTATTACAAAGCTCATACCCGTAACTCATAGCCTGTGAGTTACGGGTTTTTTATGCAAATTTACTTTGTACACGGTGGGTAAGGGTATCAATAATCACGGATGGCTTTTCTGGTCGTGAATAGTAATAGCCTTGAATTTGTAAGCATCCCATAGAGTGTAATTTCTCCAACTCTTCTTGGTGCTCTATTCCTTCCGCAATTAAGGTAATATTTAGTTGCTGAGCAAGTTGAATTATTAACCATACCACTCGCTCAGAAATAGCATTACTTAATAGATTTCGAATAAAGGTAGCATCTATCTTCAAGCAATCGATAGGATAGCTTTGAATGTAGTTTAAGCTTGAATATCCTGTACCAAAATCATCTAGAGCAATAGTAAACCCCATTTCTCGCAATGAAGTCAGTACACGTGTTACATCGTCAGTTTGAGTCAGTAATACGGTTTCTGTAAGTTCAATGACGAACTCTTTGGCTTCGAAATCATATTTATTGATCATTTTGGTTAAATGGTTCAAATACCTTTCTGCGTCATTTAATTCATGGGCTGAGCAGTTTATACCTAACTTTATTTTGTAACCAAGTCCCTGTTCTAGCTGCTTTTTAGCAATGCAACCCAGCTCCATTATCCTTTCACCAAGTTCAACAATAAGCCCTGATTGTTCTGCGACCTTAATGAATTCAACCGGTGAAACTGACCCATATTCAGGGCTTTGCCAACGGCTGAGTAATTCAAAGTAATCCCATTCATCTTGATTCTTGTAGACAATCGGTTGAACAACCACATGCATTTCTTGATTCACTGCGATTGGGCTCGCGAGTTCGCGTCTAATGGCAGCGACTAACTGGGTTGTTCTATGGTAGCTTGCGCTTAAGTGAGTGTCGTAGCATTGCACCTGTATTTCGGGGTGCTGCTTACAATCTTTAAGAGCTAAACTGGTGTTGAACAGCAACTTTTCAATGTTTTTATCTACGTCTTGAGTTCTTGCAATACCAATACTGATCTTAAATTTTAATTGATGCGTAGAGTCGTAGTAGCCATCCTCTATCTTATTTAAAATATCATGACAAATTTTTATTGGGTCGGAGTCATAAGTGATAAATGCAAATTCATCCCCAGCTGTTCGGAAGGTTAAAGCTGCGTCTTGTACACATGAAGTGATGGTATCGGCAGTAAACTGAATCACTTTGTCCCCGATATAGTTACCGTTTGCGTCGTTAATCGATTTAAAGTTGTCGATATCAATGAAGGCGAGAGTAAAAGGTGCATTTGATTGCTGCGTTATAGATTCTAGAGTGTCGGATAAGCAGCTACGGTTAAGAAGCCCGGTAAGGTTATCGTGTGAGACTTCATAGCTGAGCTGATTGACGAGCTGTTCTGAGCGATCACTGAACCATAGTTCCTGTAACGTATGATTTATCATATCCGCAAACATTTGATGGTGTCGTATCAGCTTTTGTTTATCTCCATTACTGATCGGTAAGATAAAAGTGGAATAGAGTACACCCATAGTATCCCCATTACGCGCTTTAATCGGGATGGCTATATAGTTCTCTGAGATAAACTCATGACTAAGAGTGTTGTTAGGTAATGACTCTAGAAGTTGCCTGGTAAATGAACAGTGCTGGCAGTCTTGGCGTGTTTCTTGGTTGCAAAGCTTATTAGTAACGGAATGGACGTTGACTTGTTGTACTGAATCGTCAAGGACAATGACAACGGGCAAAGTGTGATCTTGAAAATGGCGCTTTTCAATTATCCCCGTGCATTGGCTGCCAAAAACGCGATGCAGCGTAAGGGCGACAGCTTCTAACAAGTCCTGCCCATCTAATTTTAGAATATGACTGATTGTGTCTAAGTTTACTGTATCGTTCAGTGAGAGTTTAGCCATAGAATGTTGCCTATCATTCATTAGTCAAATTTAAGAGCATCAAGTTGCACACTTCTATTTATTACTATTGACGATAAGTCTCCAATATTCAATCTTAATGATGAATTTGTGTCGGTTTTATAAAGGCAGTTTCTTACAGGTTTTACTTTCGTTTTATGCTTAATTTAACTCCATTGGGTGAGAGTACGTTTCTAGATCTCGCTCTTTGTGTAAACGCAATTTAAGATAATCTAAGAACAACTTTGTGCGGGTATGTTCGTAATCAAGCTTTGGATAATAGGCATATACCATCGCTTCGTCAGCTTTAATCCCAGGCAAGATAGGCACTAGAGTACCCAGTTTTAGTTCTTCTTTAATCATCGTCTGGTTAGTGAGAAGAATCCCCATGCCATTTTTAGCTGCGTGAAATAATGCTTCAGGGTTGGTTGTGGCAAAGTTGCCACTTAATGTGATCCTTTTCCCTTTTGATATTGTGATTTCCCTAGTGGTTCTTTCTCCCCAAACTAATGAGTTATGTACTTCGAGCTCTTGTTCATCGGCAGGGTAGCCATATTTTTTCAGGTAACTAGGTGCTGCATAAAAGGTGGCTTTATGTTCGAACAAAGGCGTTTTTTTGAAGCTTAGTGAATTGAGTTGCTCTAATTCACGGCTGAGCACGAGATCTAGGCTCATTTCTGGTAGCTGACCTGGGATTGTGGTGATTAGCTGAATTTTGATATCCGGATACTGTTCAAGAAAGTCGTTTAAGTATTGGACTAAAAATTTAGATCCGACAGCAATCGTCGCACCAATTTTTAATAAACCTGCTGGTGTTTGGTTAACTGAGCGAGTTTCATCAACAATTGACTGCCAGCTATCTAGCTGAGCTTTTGCTCGCTGGTAGAAAAGTGCGCCAGCTTCTGTTTGGCTTATTGAGCGAGTTGTTCTTTTGAGCAATTGAGTGCCAATGCGTTCTTCTAACCAATTGACACGCTTACTGACTGCTGAGCTGGTGGTGTTGAGGCTTCTAGCTGCTCCGTTGAAGCTGCCTTCATCTACGACTTTTACATAGCTTTTTACACTGAGAATCCAATCCATATTATTTCCTATTAGGACTTAATAAAATTCCTACTTGCTTGATTATCAATTATCAGATTTGAATGTAAACTGAATAATGAATAAAAAGCACACAATTAGGGGATTTAATGACTTCAGCAGTATTCAAAAAAGCACCTTTACTTCTCGCTATGATGATCATTGCTACTGGACAGGTAGGGGTGAGTATTTATCTACCTTCATTACCGTTGATTGCCGCTGATTTAGAGATAGCACAAACTAATGTTCAAATGTTGGTTACCCTGTTCTTGGTAGGTTTTGGTGTTTCTCAGCTGTTTTATGGTCCTATGTCTGACGCGATTGGTCGAAGACCTATTTTTATTCTTGGACAGGGAATTTATTTAATCGGTACGATTGTATGTTTACTATTTTCAGATAACGCTACCGCGTTGGAGTTTGGGCGTTTGTTGCAAGGTTTAGGGGCCGGTAGTGCCTCTGTGCTTGGGCGAAGTGTATTAAGAGATAGCTATGATGGCTTACAACTCACTAAAGCTTTGTCCTATATTTCGATGACCGCATCTATCATACCTATTGCAGCACCAGTATTTGGCGGTTGGGTGGCTTTTCATCTAGGTTGGCAAGCAGTATTTGGGTTTGTCTTGGCGTACATTTTCGCCATTTTTACCTTAGGTTTCTTTATTCTTCCTGAAACGCTGCCGTATGGGAAAAGTCGTTTTAATGTCACGAAAGTCGTTAAGAATTACGGTGCCTTATTAGTGAATCGACAAGTGATTAGCAGCGCGAGCTATAACTGGATGAGCTATTTAACCAGTATTGTGACACTGTCTTTATTCCCATTTCTAATGCAAGATCAACTAGGGCTTACAACGGCTGAATATGGTTCATTAATGATCATTCCATCCGCAGGTTTACTTATTGGTAGCGTCACCCTGAATATCTTGAACCGTTATTTAAACACTCAAACTTTAATGAGTATCGCGATAACAATTATGCTTTTATCTGGCGCATGGTTGTTGGTTTCTGAGTTCAGTATTTTTAATTTGGTTTGGGCGTTTACGTGGCTTGTGATTGCTCAGGGTATGTCCTTTCCTTTATCAATCAGCATGTTGTTGGAGCCCCATAAAAAGCAGGCAGGTGCGGTGTCGGCATTGTCGGGTTCTATTCAAATGTGTGTTGCGGGCTTATTTGGTGGTTACTTAGTCGAAAACTGGGTGGTGAATAATACAAGCTTAGGTGTCTTTTACATGATGGTAGGGGGCGGTATGGCGTTGGTGCTCTTTTCAACATGGCTAAATTCAAGAAAAATCGAAGCGGCTTCTGCAGAAGCGTTGCTATAGATGTGGTGCGTAGAGATCCGATGTGGTCTGTAGATATGAGAGTGCAACATGCATTATTCATTCAGTAGATCGTTGTAATTAGAGTGATGGTTTCCTACAATGCGTTCGTTAATTTAATAGGTAGATATCATGCAGCACAATGAATTTGAAGTACTGGTTAAAGAGATTTGCAGCAAGCAAAACCTCCCAGAAGCACTAGAGTTATTAAAATCAAATGAAGATACTGAAGTATCTGAAGCCGCTCAATCTTTGGTCGGTCAATTTGCATTGGCTGATGTTGAAAATGAAAAACGCATTTACCATGTGACAGTTCAAGACAACGATGAAGGTGAAGAACAAGAATTTGTTGAGCATGTCATGAATGAAGGTGACGATCTGATTAAGTTCGCTGCATGGTTCTTTGAATCTATGTTTGAAGTAAAAGCAAAAGATACGTACCAGATTGCTGGTAAGACTTATAAACAGCCCAAAAGAAGCTAATAAGCTATTTCTTGAAAAAGCTATTTATTGGCAAAGTAATCGATTTAAAAAGGTAGCTGTTGGTAAAGATAGCTATTAGTAAAGATAAAAATCAGCCTGAGTGCTGTTTTTTTTGTGCCTAATTTCCTCATAGTTAAGTAATTAACAATTTAATTTGCACAAAAGTGTGATTTAAGTCTTGTTTTTGTGTGTTTTGAGAGTAAGATCACTTTATAGAAATCAGACATTAATATTTTGTGGAGATAATCATGGGTTACGAACTAGGCAATGCATACATTGGTCAACTTGTGGCAAAGAACATGATGCACGAAGCTCTATACGGCAAATCAAAGCCGAAAAAAGTATCGTTCATTAAGCGAATGATGAAGAAGATGGCTAAATAAAATACAACCTAAAATATAGTGGCTATTAAGCACATGCTAGTATCTTATTATGCTGCAGCAGCCTAGTGCTTATTTAATATTTAATATTTAATAAATAGTCGCTATTTATAGAATTCAACAAAGCCCTTAATCTCAGCTCTGAGATTAAGGGCTTTGTGTTTATGTGTGCCATGAAATTAAGAGTTAAATGACATCAAGAGTGTGGTGATTACTCTAACCCGTCACTCTATTAATATCTGGAATATGCACAGCGAATATTTGCTAGCTAGCGTTTTGATTCGATAGATCAACAACATTGTTAGGTATACGATCTAACCCGTTATCTTTCATCCATGCGGCTAGGTTATCTGCTCCGCCAACATATTTCCCTTCTAGCCAAATCTGAGGGACAGTAACCGGTGTTTTTTCGCCTATGATTGCTTTTACTTCAGGGATCATTCGGTACAAAGCGGCACTGTCTTTTACGACGTCATAGTACTGGTATTTAATACCAGCTTCATCAAGTAGGTTTTTTGCTTTTACACAGAAAGGGCAGGTCGCTTTTCCGTAAACAATATTACCTTTGAGAGTATCTCTCTTCGTCCATTCTTTGATAACGGATTGAACGAGTACGCCTCGGTTTAATGCTTCTCCTTGGCTTACAACTTTGCCTTCGACTACAAGAATCGGAGCGTGCCATGCACCAAGTTTTAATGGCTCCCACCAATGAGATAACCAATCTTTTACCTCAAGTTCCACTTCTACGTCAGCCAGCTCATTTTCAAACGTATCTTTCAGAATATCTTTTGTGAGCGTGCATTCACCACATGGGATATTTACTTTAAATGGACCCCAGCTGCCACCCCAGCGGTACAAAGTAATTTTGATTGGTGTTGTCATTGTCGTTACCTCAGTTCAATTCGCTTAATAATAAAGAACGGGAGAGTTCTATATTAATTTCACTATTTCGTTTTTTTTGTTTCCCAACGAGTAATAAACGCAACGGATAAAATAATAATAGCAGCCCCTAACCATAAACGTCCTGGTGGTACCCAACTGAATACTAACCAACCTGCTAATACATTTAACGGCAGTTTTGCATGGTCAAAAGGTTGAACGAAAGATGCATCTGCCACTGAGTAAGCTTTTACTATTGCCCATTGAGCCAAAGCGGTCATGACACCAGCTGCAATCAGGATGAGCCAAATTGAAGACCCTGTAGGTAATTGCCATTCTGGTGCTGCTAATAAAATGTTGAAAGGGGTAATCATCAATAGTAGATACATTACCATTGTTGAAGGTCCATCTTCAGAAGATAGCTTTTTCACCATAAGTGAATAACATGCCCAAAAGAATGCGGCACCAACGGGTAGTAGAGTTGCCCAACTGAAACTGTCTGCCCATGGTTCAAGAATGATCATTGCACCGGCAAAGCCTGCTAAGGTCGCTCCCCAACGTGCAGCTCCTACTTTTTCTTTAAGAAATAACCCAGAACCTACAGTGGCAAAGAGTGGAGATGTCATTAATAACGCAATGCCTTGCCAAATAGGCACAGGGTAAGCAAGCGCCCACAGCCAAAGCTGGATGCCAATAACCGATAGAAATACACGTAGAATGTGCATTTTCAAATGGTTAGTTCTTAATGAACGCCTAATACCAAGAGTGCGTAAATAAGGAATGATCACAACAAGCGCTATGGCATATTGAATGACGGCAACGGTAGTTGAAGGTAGCCCGAACTTGATGCTGGCGACTTGAGCAAGGCTATTGACGATAGCAAATGCAAGACCTGCGGTGAGCATCCAGCTTGCGCCTTGTAAGGGGTGGTGAGGTTGACTCATAATTTTACGGAACCAAGCATATGGTGCGGTTAATAATAGAATTCCAGAATCATACGATTAATCATGCAGTAAGCCAATGTTTATGCTTTGGCTAAGTTGTTCGAATTGTTGGAACAATCAGATTACCTATAGAAGTGATGACAAATGAGTCAGTACTTGTTCAGCTATTAATATCCTCTATGATGACATTCTTAAGTGATTCAAATTATTTTGTTGATCCCTTTCTCTCAACTGCAAATCAGAAATCACGGAGTGATAAATGAATACCGAATTTTTAGATGATGTTTTACAAGGTAGACGCGTCATTACCACTTTGAACGTAGACGATTTACCTTCAGGTGAGCATCAGTTTTGGTTCCAAGTAACCAGCGATGGTTTAGGTCAGCCAAAAAATATGCCAGTCACGGTGTTCAAAGGGATAAAGGATGGTCCTAAACTCATGGTGACCGCGGGTATCCATGGTGATGAGCTAAACGGTGTTCTAGCCGCTCAACAAATTGTACGAGAGCTCGTTGGTAAAGAGCTGTCTGGTACTGTCACTATTGTGCCAACGGTAAATCTTTCTGGTTTGCTGAACCATAGCCGAGACTTTATCTCTTCCGATCCTGGTTCATGCCCAGCTAACCTCAATCGTCTTTTCCCAGGAAATGCAGATGGACTCGCGGCAGAGCGCTTCGTTGCTTCACTTTGGGAACGCTTACTGAAGCCGAATGCTACTTTTGCTATTGATCTACATACTCAAACTCGCGGTGCTGTGTATCCATTATATGTTTTTGCCGATTATCGAATTGCTCAATGCAGTGAAATGGCAAGATTAATGAAACCTGACTGCGTTTTAAATGATCCGGGTGATCCCGGTATATTAGAAACAGTTTGGAACCGAAGTGGCATTCCGAGTATTACTGTAGAAGTCGGGATGGGGAAATTTACTCAACCGAAAATGATTCAACGTGCAGTAGAAGGGGTATTCAATATCTTAGCTTATTATGAGATGTTGGAATCTAACCATACTGCTCAATTAGTGACTGAAGTACCACAAATCAATTGGGTTGAAGGCGATAAAATCGTATCAGTTCGGGCGGATGTTGGGGGGTTTATCTTACCTCAAGTTGAACTGTTACAAAGCGTTGAAGTCGGTGATTTATTAGCGATTCAATATGATGCCTTTGGTGATGAAAGCAAACGCTATTTAGCACCATCTTCTGGGAAAGTATTGAGTTACAACGTGGATGCACTTAGAGAACCAGGTGCACTGGTAGCTCGCTTGATTAGTTAGATCCTTTATCACTTTGAGAGTGAAGGCTGCCTACGCTTGTAAGACTTGGTGCATTTGTGCGTAAGCTCAGGGTTTCTTGTTTCCTAAGTATTAGTTTTTACCTTTTAATAAGAAAAGAGGCCAAGCAAATGCTTGGCCAAAGGACAGTGTGACTAGAGTTGAGTTGTACTCAGAGACTCTACTTTCGAATTAGAAATCGTAACGAATACCAGCTTGAAGTTGGTCATCTTTATTGTCTAACTGTTCAAATTTGTAACCAGCGTAAGTACGGATATGACCGTTGAACTTGTAAACGGCTTCGATTGCGAAGTTATTTGCTAGTTCAGTGCTCGTATCGTCATTTTCTGAGAAGTTATATACACCAACTAGAGCGAGCTTCTTATTTGCTTTGAATTTTGCAGATAATTCGTAGCCCGTGATGCCTTCGTCAGCAACAGAGCCCATTGTGTAAAGACCGCCGAAAGTGAATGCATCCATCGCGTACTGCGCAACTAGGTTGATTTGGTCGTCACTGTCTTGACCGTTATCTTGTGAAACATAACCCAAGCCAAGGTCTAGCCCCATATCTAGTGAGAACATACCAGCAATACCGTAGCTGTCAGCATCTTTATCATCGGCTGCGATGTAGTTTGCTTTCACTTTAAATTGGTCAAACTTGCCTGAGTAAAGGAAGTTATTTTCGCGTTTATCTTTGTTTCCTGAAACAATATCTGCAGCATCTGCACCGAACGTTGCCATTGTATCTGTTACATCAGTGAGCATCACTTGAGCTGAATCTTGCTTGCCGTAAGAAAACTCACCCATGTCAGTTCCAATACCTGCGAAGAAGTAGCGGTTAGAAATATCAGATGCGTCATCGAACTCTGCTTCGTACTTACCAAAACCGTATAAGCCGTCAGTTACTTGAGTTTTGCCTTTCAAATTAACTCGTGCACGAGACTTGTCTTTGAATGAGCTTTTATCAACCGTTTCGTTGTTATCTGAAATATTGAAACGAGCTTCAGCACGACCGCCGACTGAAAGTTTAGTCCCATCTTTGTCGTAAACTGTTGCAGCAAAAGATGAACCCGATACCAATGCTGAGACGATTGCAGTTGCGATAGCTGCTTTTTTCATTTTATTTATCCTATTTAAATATCAATGAGCTTCATGCCCGATTTGTTTTGATACGAGTAAGATAATGTTTATAAATGAAAGATTGATTTCTAATTAGTGACGGTTAAGTGTCGGTTTGGTTTCAGTTTTATGAATGCCAGTTAAGAGATTAATTTGGTGAATAAGGCGTTTGGTGAATGGGTCGCTGAAGGAAGTGTTAATCGATACTCAAGGTGTTGGGCAGATCAGAGCAAGCTAATCGGTTCAAATAAAAAGGGAGAGTATGCCTCTCCCATGATGTTCGTTTATTTAGAGAAGGCTTCTTTCACCATATCCTTTAGCTTCTCATATGGGACATAACCAGGGGTCACTTGATCATTCATGATCATAGCCGGTGTTCCTCCTAATCCCATCGCAGTAAAGGTCTGGTAGTTTCTGGCAACAATCAATTCTTGCTCTTCACTCGTATTCAGAAGAGCTTCGGTTTTTGTCTTCTTCGCAATCGCATTTAATGAGCGTTTGTCATGGCGACCATTTTTTGCCACTAATAGGTTATGTACTTCAACAAAGCTTTCAGGTTGTTGCTTCCAAACATTAAGTGCATACAGCGCCGAGTTAGTATCGGTTCCCGGAGCTTGTTGTTGCTGTAAAGGCACGTATATGTTGATTACTTTCAAGTCACTATTTTCTTGGCTTAACTTTTCGAATGCCGCTTCCAATTTTTTACAATATGGACAGTTATAGTCGGTAAAGTTGATGATAACAGAGCTGCCGTTAGGGTTACCCGTAATTGAGTGTGCTTTATTGTTGTATAGCCAATCGTGGCTTTGTGCCTTAACTTTCTCTAGTTGAGCTTGCCCTTCTACGTACTGTTCAAGACTTTCATATAAATTACTGATAACGCTTGGGTTACTTCTTAGCAGCTCATTAATTTTTAAAAGCTGTACTTCTTGGGATTCAGTCAAAGCGGCTGAGGCTGTAACAGAGAATACAGCCGTAATCAGTGTACTAATAATAAGTTTTTTCACGGTAAATCCTTTAACTTTCGTTGTTCTTATTCCTATTCAGAGCGCGTTGTTATTTATAAAAAACAGTTATAAAAAACAATCTCACCAAATCCTCTAAATAGAGTCATAAATTTAAAATGAAGTTATGGAACGACACAAAGGTCGTTCTACGTGAATAGTGCTCAATATAAATTGTGCTCTATACAAATAAAGTTCTAAACCAAAGCCCCCAAGGTGTGGTTACCCCTGTCGAAGTGTGCTTTATTTCACCGTCTTTTATGATCACGATGGTAGGGGTGACACTAATTTTCCAGTCTCGGTTGAGGTTTCCGGTAGCGTCATTGAGTACAGGGAAGTCGTACTCTTTTGCGGAAAGAAATCGACGAACTCGTTCATCTTCACCCGAGGAAAGTGCCACAGTAACCACTTGATGATCATTAGCAAACCAGTTGATGGTTGGGCTTACAAATTTGCATGCACCGCACCATGTTGCCCAAAAATAGACAATAACAGGTTCACCTGATTTGCTTTGTTCAATAACATCAATGAACTCACCTTGCACAGTCATTCCTGATATGGGGAGAGCTGCGCCAGTTGGTAGTTTGGCACTGTGATAAAAATCCATAGCGTAAGAAACGATGCCAACGATCAAGATCATATAGACGAGTTCTTTCGCCCATTTTTTTACTCGGCTTGGCTTCTCATTTTTGTGAGAGTCTTTTGAGTGTTTATCCATCAATTATCTCGCTGTATTTAAAGCTTGAGTTACGGTATCACTATCCAAAATAACAGGAAGAGGGATACCATTTTCATAACTTGGTCCGTATATAATGTTGAATGGCACACCGAATCGACCGTTACTCTGTAGGTAATCGGTGACACTTTTATTTGGTGTCGTCCAATCGCCTTTCATAAGAACAATATCGTCTGCTTGTAGGTGGCTATAAACCGGATCTTGTAAGATCACGCCAATCTTGTTGGCTTTACACGTAATACACCAGTCGGCAGTGACATCCACAAAGACAGTTTTTCCTTGTTTAACTAGTGCCGGTATTTCAGTCGCTTCTAATGGTTGCCAATTAAGGTCATCCACAATTGGGGTTGACCAGTTGTCAGCAGTTAAACTGCCTGCAATTAATCCACCGCCAAAAACAAGTGTAGATATAGCAATAATAGGAACTAACACTTTTCTTCCCAGCTTCACACCAATCCAAACTAATACGCTAATCAGTAATCCAGCAGTCAAAACGATGGTCGGAAATAGCCCAATAAATGGAGTTAATAAGCTGCTTAACCATAAGCTAGTCGCAAGCATCATCATTCCGAAAGTAAGCTTAACCTTAAACATCCAGTTACCTGGTTTAGGTAAGAATTGAACCATTTTTGGGAAGGCTGCAAAAAGTAACCACGGAAAGCTCATACCCACGCCGAGCGCAACAAATATAGCCCACAACTCTTGGTAGCTTGCTCCTAAGGCATAAGCGACAGCAGTACCTAGAAACGGAGCACTACAAGGCGTAGCAAGTAATGTTGCGAACATACCTTGAATAAAATGACCTGAGTGCGAGTTATTTCCTTTCAAAGCCATCCAAGTATTTAGGTTTGATGGGAGTTTGAATTCAAATAAACCAAGTAGATTAGTCGCAAAAAGCGTGGTCACAAATAGCATAAACGCAATGAACCACCCGCTTTGGAATTGGATGCCCCAACCAATAGCGTTACCTCCCATTTTCAGCATTGAAATGCCAAAAGCGAGGATAGCAAATGAGGTAATAATACCTGCTGCTGAAGCGATGAATGAGCCTCGAATATGACGAGAAGATGCTCCTTGGTTTCCGATCATGCTGTTGAGTTTCATTCCAAGAACAGGAAGTACGCATGGCATAATGTTAAGTATGAATCCGCCAATGAGGGCAAAACCTAACATGGCAAAAAAGCTGTTGTTAGTTTCTTGATAAATAACAGGTTGAGAACCAACTTCTCCAGTTAATTCACTGGCAAAAGTTTCATCGGAAATGGTTAACGAAATACTACGACCCACGAGGTTGGTTTCACCTAGCCAGTTGCTCACATCAAACACTGCCGTTAGCGTATTACCTGAAATATGCAGGGTGGGTTGTGCAAAGAACTCATCCAATACCTCGTTGCCATCCACTAGTATTTGGGGTTTGTCCCAGGCTTTTGTGTTCGAAAATTGTGTGACAAGCTGTTGTTTCTCTTCATTCCAATATAGACCTTTGGTTGAAACATTTTGCTCGCTAGCATTGGAATCAATTTTTACGGGGGTTTTACTCATGCCTTGGTTGAATATAAACATAGCTTCTTCATCTAGCTGTAAAGATGAAGGGTTGATAGGCAATGAAATATTGTAATCAGTCAGAACACAAATGTTCGTACACGATGGGAATCTCAACTTTGCATTAAAAGTCGCACCTTGAGTAATGTCATCTAACGTTAGAGTGATTGGGAAACTGACGTGAGATTTGTAACCTAACGTCATTACACCAAGTTGCTCGTAATATTTAGGTACAGGCCAGTGCCAATCGACGGCTTTAATATTGGTCGATTCAGTCCAATCCCATTCAGGTGCAATCCCACCTTCTCCAGGACTACGCCAGTATGTTTTCCAATCGCCGTCTAAAGTTACGTCTAGAACGGCGCTGATCGTACTGAGTTCAGGGTCTTGTTGACCTGTAGACATCATTCGAAGCTTTACGGGCGGATGCTCAGGTGCTGAGATCCAACCTGTACTTTGAGCGAATAATGTTGAAGAAAAACTGATAAATACAGCAATGAATAAAAACTTCATACATGCATGAAGCTGAGCTTGCGCGTATTGCGCAAACCTAAAAAATAAGTGATTTAGCACTAAAATTGTCTCCGAAAATAAAATAAAAGGGTGGTTGGACCCGGTTATTTACTCTCGAAATATACAATAAGTGAGGTGCAGGCGGTGCTTTGAACGTTGGAAATCTCTTTGCTCTTCACGGAAACGTCGCAAAGTATCAGGAATAACACTGAATATGACGATGGTGAGCAAAAGGAAACAAGCGAGCCAGTGAAGTTTAGGTGCGGAATAAGTCAGCATCTTCTCGCTAAGGCTACAAGGTTCTTCTGTAGGAAGCTTTTTGATTTGCTGTGAGGAGTCACTAAAAACGTCGAAATAGAGTTGCGCTATATCAGTGATACTGGAAGTTGATTGAGTATCATCACGAGTTAATACCGAATTAGCATTAGTTGTGTTCGGTGACAGGAGTGATATTGCGGACAGTGATTGGCTAGATAGCAAGCTTGCCAGACAAGTCAACATGACTAATCCGGTTAAAAAAATCGACCAAAGCGCGTGCTTTTGTAAGCGATTTTTATTCGTTGATAATAGGGCTATTTTGCTTGGCAAAGAAATCACAGTAAATATAAAGACCGAGCTAGATTAGTGAAATAATTCAACTTGAGCAAGGTTAAGTTTGTCAGTGAATTGTCATGTTCACTGTATTAATGCTGGCTAGCCCTAATATTACCTAGCATTATTGATTAGATGCTATTCGTTCATTCGCCAGTAAAGTCGATAAGTCATCGATTTCTAAAGGTCGAGCGAAATGATAGCCCTGGTAATGCATACATGCTTCATCTGCAAGTAAATCTAGTTGTTTTTTATCTTCAACTCCTTCTGCAATGACCGTTTTTCCTAAGTTATGACCGAGCTGAATGATCGTTCGGACAATCATATGATCTTCATGCCTTTGTACACATTCATCAATAAAGGACTTATCAATTTTTAACACATCGATTGGGAGTTTTTTTAGGTAGTTTAGTGACGAGTAAGCAACACCAAAATCATCAATAGCAACAGTCACACCAAGCTTTCTTAATTGGTTACAAGCGTTGATGATGTTGTCAGGCTGCTGCATTAAGGTGGTTTCGGTGATCTCTAATTGCAATAGATGCGGTGATAGCTCCACTGTGTTTAAGGAGGAAGTCACCAGGGTATAGATATCATCATGTGCGAATTGAACGGTGGAAACATTGACTGAAACACAAAGGTTAAAGCCGTCGTCATGCCATATTTTTGCTTGTTTCGTTGCTTCTTCTATTACCCAGCGGCCGATAGGGATGATCAGCTTACTTTTTTCTGCGATCCCAATAAACTCAAAGGGTGAAACAACGCCTAATTGAGGGTGGTGCCAACGAATAAGAGCTTCAGCGCCGCATATTTTCCCTGATTTAATGTCGACTTTAGGTTGATAAAGCAGTTTAAATTGCTCGTTTTCAATCGCAGCGGCTAACTCGGTCTCAATTTGGTGTTGTCGAATAGTTTCATCTATTAATTCATGATCGTACCAACGAATATTTCCTTTGCCTTGAGACTTCGCTTTCTTAACGGCGATATCTACGTTTTTACTTAAGATCTCAGTATTGCCCATTGAGTCTTCAAGTTTGGCAATGCCAGCACAAAAGTTTAATTTATAGGAGTATGGATTGATTTGATAAGTTTTTGCCGCGATTTGTTTTAATTGATTTTCTAATGATTGAAGCTCTTGAGTTAAATCATTTTCTTCATAGCAGATGATAATAAATTCATCACCACTTAAACGGTAAGATGATAGGTTTTCAGAAGACAACTGGTTGAGTTCTTGAGCAAACATTGACAGCAGTTTGTCGCCTTTGTCATGACCAACGCTTTCATTAACGTCCTTAAAGTTGTCAAGGTCGATTTGGATAATTGCAGACTGCTTTGAGGGAAGGCTTTCCATCGTCTTTAGTGTATCAAAGTACGCTTTTCTATTACCTAACGATGTAAGAAAGTCCGTTAAACTTTCTTTACGGAATACCAACATTTGTTCCCGAAATTTTTGTTGGTAGTAAGTCATGATGGTGGCAAACACCGTGATAATGACTACTTCAATCGCATCTTCTATAAACTCTTCAAACTCAGATTCAGGCAGTTCATACAAGTAGCTAAGTATCAGAACTCCACCGGAGGCAATCGGCCACATAGAGCCTGGAAAAATAACGATATAAGAAAGTGGTATTAGTATGAAGGCTTCTTCAATAGTATCCAGTTCGAGTGGTTCAACATATCCTCCAACTAAAATGATAGTCATAGAAGCGACAGCTGCAACCGATTTAACTTGAGGGTGTTTGTGAAAAAATGCAATTAGCATGCAAGCAGGGTAGCTAAGGTATATCCATCGAACGAGTTGATGTTCTGATATGAGAGTATAAGAGACTATAGTGACCGCGGCGACAAAACCTAAGGTGATAAGGGTTCTAATTCTGTTAGTGCTAATAGGGTGTGAGCCTAAAAATTGGGTCATAGGGTATCCTCATAATGTACCTTGATAACTATAATAATTTGATTAGCCCCTCAAGAATGCTCTAGTCAAATTAAGGTGCACTTCAAGGATATGGTCAAAGGTTGTTGATGACCTTAGCAGTTTCCAAATTTAGCACTCGAAAAGTTGAATTTAATCAAATTCTCATTCTTTTCACTGAATGTGATTATAGCGTACATTAAACCATTAAATGTTCTGTATCTTCTTTATTACACGTATATAACCCTATTTTTTAGTTCTTATATAAACAATTCTAGTTTGTAGGTAAATGCTCAATTCTTTAGGCAATAGTGTTACTTATTTGTTTTTCATCAGTAATGTGTTTGTGATTTTTAGTTTTTTGTAAATGTAACAAGCTATAACAAAGGAATTGTCATATTTTTTATAAATTAATGATTCTAACTTATTGTTAATTAAGTATTTATATTTTTGTACTTGTTTTTTTTATCTTTTATATAACTTAATGAAACTATTTGAGTCATCTCGATTAGGGTTATGTCACTTGTTAAGAACAGGTAACAACTTCCGTTAGAGAGAAGTTGTGTGTGATTAAATTACCTTTAAGTTACAAATGGATATGACGATGAATAAGAAACTTTTAGCGGTAGCAATTTCTAGCGCTGCCTTTGCTTCACAAGCTGTTGCGATCGAACTTTACAATGAAGACGGTACGACCTTTTCTGTAGGTGGTCACGTTTCAGTTGCTGTGGGTGATGTTAATAGCAGCGACCGTCAAGGTGACGACGATATTGGTATTGAATCAGTTTCTCCACGTATTAACTTTAATGTAACTCATGACATAGGCAATGGCTTTACTGCCGATGCTAAAGGTGAGTGGGCATTGAACTACCTAGACGGCGGTGAGAATGCGTTTACCACTCGTCTTGGCTACCTTGGTTTAACGCATGACGATTTCGGTCGTGCTGTTGCTGGTACGCAGTGGGCTCCTTATTACAGCGTTGCGGGCGTTGCTGATATGCCAATCGCTTTTGCAAATGACTTTATTTATGACGATCACGGTAACTTAGGTACTGGTCGTGGTGAAGAAATGCTGAGCTACGGTAACAGCGTAGATTTTGGTGAGGCAGGTACTCTTAACTTAGGCGTTGCTTGGCAGGGTCGTAAAGTTGATGACGTTAGCTACACAAGCACTGTAAGTTTTGAAAATGAATACGGAAACCGTGCTCAAATTGCATTGAACTACTCAATTGCTGATGTTACTGCAAACTATGCATTCAATACTGGTGATGTAAATTTCGGTAGCGTTGGTTCTCAAACGGCTGAATCACATGTTCTAAGTGCAACATACGGCTCTTACGGTAAAGAAGGCATTTACTTAGCGGGTGTTTACGCAATGAATGAGTACATGAACTCAAGCTCTGGTATCGCTCTTGAAGAAACAACAGCCGTTGAACTTCTAGCTTCTTACGCTTTCTCAAACAGCATTAATGTAAGTGTTAACTATGAAGCGGTTGAAGATGACAAAGAAAGCGCTACAGTTTACAGCACTTCAGCTCTACAAGCTGAATACAACTTTACTTCTAACTTCGTAGGTTTTGCTGGTTACGAGTTTGACCTTCAAGGTTCAGGCACATACAAAGATAAAGCAGACGATAAGTGGTTGATTGGTGCTCGTTACTACCTATAAGTAGCTCGCATGTAGTTTACTAAATTTGGCAACTATCTCAGGTTGCGATAATTGCTTTTATCGCGGACTAGAATAAAAGTTACACGCCTATTCAAGAGCTCACTTATTTTAAGTGAGCTTTTTCTTTGGTTGAATAGGATAATCGGCAAGTTGCGATACTCTTCCAATCCATATATGGTGCTTCGATATTAATGACTTGGAGCATGAGATATAATTCAGTATATTGTGCACAACTTAATCTAACGGGTGTATACATGACATCTTGCCATACCAATAACTCATCATCTTTAAGTAACCAAGAACAAGAGCTGATTAAGCTTGAGAATCAAGTTTGCTTTCCTCTATATAGTGCTGCCAATGCTGTAATTCGCGCCTATCGCCCACTATTAGATGAGCTAGACCTCACTTATTCACAGTATTTAGTAATGATGGTGCTTTGGCAAAATAACGGTATCAATGTAAAAGAACTGGGCGCTAAACTTAACTTAGATTCTGGTACTTTAACGCCTTTGTTAAAACGATTAGAAACTAAAGGCATTGTTTTGCGCAAAAGGGGTGAACATGACGAGCGCGTTCGTGAGCTTTTTTTAACAGAGCAAGGTGAAGCGCTTAAACTGCAAGCCGTCAGTGTGCCTAAAGCGATGCGCTGCAAGATTTCGTTGGATGTTGAAGAACTTGTAGAACTGAAACGTTTATGTGAAAAGCTAATAAAGACAATTGACTAGCTTTTGAATTTGAAGCCGAACTCCAAAGGTTTTATAACCGTAAGATTGAGCTAAAGATCAGGTTTTTGATAATTTACTAGATTAACTCGAAGATCAGTGGAATATGATCGGTTAAAATATCTGCTCTCAAATTCAGGTCAAGGAAAGGTAATGAGCTCAACAAACAAGGATAGTGAAATGATGATTTCTAAAGTAACCGCCGCACCCAGTAAAATATTATGTGTGGGTAGAAATTATGCAGATCATATCGAAGAGCTCAACAATGCCACACCTGAGCATATGGTGGTTTTTCATAAGCCAAGCACCAGTGTGACTACTACATTGTCTTCATTCCATGAAGAGACATTACACTATGAGGCGGAGATTTGCTTCATCGTTGAAAATGAGACTTTCACTTCAGTAGGCTTAGGGCTAGATCTCACCAAGAGAGAGCAGCAATCTTATCTTAAAAGCAAAGGGCTTCCATGGGAGCGAGCAAAGTCATTTGATGGCTCTGCGGTGTTTAGTCGCTTTGTTCCATTAACTGATGTTGATATTAATGATCTTAACTTAGAGTTATTCATTAACTGTGTCCGAGTCCAGAAGGGGCATGTGAACCAGATGCTCTACTCACCTCAAACCATCTTGGATGAATTAAAATCTTACCTTACTCTGTTAGATGGTGATGTTGTAATGACAGGTACGCCAAAAGGCGTGGGTGAAGTGCACCACGGCGATGTGTTTTTAGGGCGTCTTATGTGTGGTGACAAAACCCTCATAGAAATAGAGTGGCTTGCTCGGTGATGCATATTGTTTGATTTGTTTTTGTGCTGGAAAATGATCAAAAACCAGTTGTATTGACGTTTAAGTTTAATTTATTTGCATGTTATACCTAGTTAGTTATCATCCGTTGATATAAAATCCGCGACCGGATTTTTATAAATACAATAACGAATGATCGATTTAACTATTTTACCTGTCTATTTAACTGCTGTTGTAGCGCTTCTTCTTCTTCCTGGTCCTGATATGTTACTGATTGCTAGCTCAAGTATGAGTTACGGTCGCAAAGTTGGCGTGTTTGCCAGTTTAGGTAATGCAACGTCCGGCATCATTTTGACCGTACTGGCTGCTATGGGTGTGTCTGCCTTAATTGCAATGAGCCCTATGGCATTAAAAGCATTACACCTATTGGGTGGTGCTTATTTACTTAAAATGGGTTGGGATTGCTTAAGAGCAGAGCAAGACGAAGCGCCTGAACTTAACAATAATTCTGTAGTTGCGAAAACCTATTATCAGCGAGCTTTAGTCAGCAATCTACTTAACCCTAAAGCGCTTGTTTTCTTTGTGATGTTTTTACCGCAATTTGTGTCAACTAACATAACAGCAAGTTCTGGTGAGCAAATGCTTGTACTAGGACTCCTGCTTAATATTTTAGGCTTGTCATTTAACTTCTTATTGGTAGCGCTTGTTGGCAGTGTCGGGAAGTCTCTAATTGAGAATGCTAAATTCAGAATGTACCAACAGAAAGTGATGGGTGGCGTATTCATCATTCTGGCTGTTTGGATGCTTAAATCATTCGTTGCTTAGATGTCTAGCAGATTGGTTTCTTTTGTCAGTATGATCGAAGACAGCAATGAACAGAATTAACCAGCTTCGGCTGGTTTTTTTATCTTTAAAATGTACGATAGAGCTTAACGATAAACTTACTTTTTAGAGAGTTATATGGATATTGAAGTCGTTAGCCACCCATTAAAACAAGATACTGATAGCGTTCTTGATGGAATAAAAGAATACAATGCCCCTCACTTCCCTGATCAAGATTTGATCCCTATTTCAGTTTTTGTTCGAGACTCACAGAACAAAGTGATAGCAGGGTTAAATGCCGAACTATTCACTACCTCGCTGATGATCAATCACCTTTGGGTCTCTTCAGATCTAAGAGGAAATGATGTTGGTACCAAGCTTCTTGCTAAGGTTGAGTCAGAAGCCCTCGCGAGAGGAGTTACCGATATTTACTTAGACACTTATAGTTTTCAAGCTTTGGGTTTTTATCAAAAGTTAGGTTTTAAGGTGGTAGGGGAGTTTAGCGATTATCCAATAAAAGGCGTCCATAAACACTTTTTACAGAAATCGCTTTAGAAAAAATGGACGTATTACTACGTCCATTTTTGCTTTGGTGCTAGAAGCTAGAAGCTAGAAGCTAGAAGCTAGAAGCTAGAAGCTAGAAAATAGAGGTACCGCTATTACTTATTAAGCTCTTGCTGATGCTGTTCAATAAGCTGTGCCATTTTTTCCTCTGCTCGTAGTAAAGCTTCAGGGTAATTTTCATTCCCCTCAAATTCAGTGACAAGTTCATAATAAACTTTTAGCTTAGGTTCAGTACCAGATGGGCGAACAATGATTCGAGAGCCATCTTCCATGTGATAAATAAGCACATCACTGGCAGGTAGGTGGATGGCTTCGGTTTTCCCCATGCTACCTTTTCCACCAATAGTAAAGCGAAGTGAAGATTGAAGATCTTCAATGACAGATATTCCCACACCAGCAATCTGTTTTGGTGGAGTACTTCTTAGCTTCGCACCAATGGATGGTGAATTGGGATCAAGTTGAATACTGCGTTGAGCATTCACATGTACACCATGTTCAAAGGATATTTGAGCGAGTACATCCCATACCGTTTTGCCATTTTGTTTCAATTGCTCCACAAGTTGAGAGAACACAACCAGTGTTGATAGCCCATCTTTGTCTCTTACTTGTGTGCCAATGGTGTAACCAAGAGCTTCTTCATAGGCAAAAAGGAATTCGTTTTCATCGTCTTCTAATTGCATTCCCACATTCGCTAACCATTTAAAGCCAGTGAGTGTTTGGAAGTAGGTTGCGCCATGTGATTTTGCCACTTTAGCAAGCAAAGTAGACGATACAATGCTGTTCCCAACTAGTTGCTGTTTGGTATGCGGTAGCGAAAGTAAGTAGTTGGCGAGTAGCACACCAATTTGATCACCAGTTAGCATTTTATATGTTGTATCTTGCTGCCTTGCAGCAACCGCGAACCTGTCGGCATCTGGATCGTTTGCACAAGCAATAGCAGCTTCGACACTTTCAGCGAGTTCTAGAACGAGATCCATTGCCCCATCTTCTTCAGGGTTAGGGAAGTTAACGGTTGGGAATAAACCATCGGGCTCACGCTGTTCGGCAACACTGAAGACTTTGTTGAAACCGTTGTCATGCAGCAAATCTTCCGCCATTTTCGCTCCAACACCGTGCATCGCAGTGTATGCCACTGCGATTGATTTCTCCGAAGTATCACCTTCAATGAATGGGCTTTGGTTAACGCTGGTACGGTAGGTTTGATAGTAATCTTCAGTAAGCCAAACGAGTTGTTCTCTTTGCTCAGCATCACTTAATGACATCAGTGGAATCGGTCTTGTTGCGGCGATTGCAATTTCAGCAGCGATACCTGAATCATGAGGCGGGATTATTTGAGCCCCATTTTCCCAGTACACTTTAAAGCCATTGTATTCAGGAGGATTATGGCTTGCGGTTACTACTACTGCCGCAGCGGCATTCAGGTGCTTAATACCAAATGCCACAACAGGGGTAGCGGCCACATCATGGGTGAGAAAAACTTTAATACCTAAAGCAGTAAGTACCGAAGCCGTATCTATGGCAAATTGCTTTGAATCGGTTCTGCCATCATAGCCAACCACTACTCCACGAGAAGCAGCCTTACTGATATTGTCAATTAGATAGTGACCCAATCCAGCGGCGGTTTCTTGAATCACTAAGCGATTCATTCGGTTTGGACCACAACCCACTTTTCCTCTTAACCCAGCTGTTCCAAATTCCAATCTTTGCCCGAAACGATCTTCAAGTTCGCTGTATTCTTTTTCATCAATAAGATATTGAAGCTCTTCACGAGTTCTTGGATCTGGGTCTCGTGCTAACCAATTCGTCAATTTTTCCATCATAAATTAAACCTTTGCTGTTGATAGAGTAAATATAAATGATATTCATTATCAATTAAGTGAAGGCAATCGTAAAACTAAGTTGTTAGAACATCAATTGTTAACCAAGCGGTATTCTAAGCACTGCTGGCATGTGCGGGTTCATAGCTAAACTCTGCAATTAAGAGTTCTGAACCGGTTAAAACCGTTGAGCTTAATAACTGATTTTCCTAATAACACATGCCTCTACTTCTTTTCTTAATATTCCCTTTAGAAACTCTACTCTGAGGTACTTTCACTCGCTATATACAAGATTTATAGCCGATAATTTGAATATTTAGCACCTTGAACATTTAGCTTTCAGTAACTAGCCTTTACATAAATATAACAAAAAGTAGCCAGTTCGCTGATTAAACGTCTTTATCCCTCATATTTTCTGCAGTATTGATGAGGCTTACTTTGCATCATTTTTATGTTTAACCCTTAGCCAAATATTCTTTCATTGTGAAGTAATGTCCGAATGGATGGTTGAGATACACATGACGCAATTAGGTGATAGAAAGACCATAGACACATGTGAACGATGGTTTCAGGGCGTAAATGTCTTGTGGGATGGATAAAGGAGATACCTTTTGAAGAGATCACGAACCACTCTTGTACTGTTAATGGAACTAGCGGTAGTTTTGTTTTGGTCATCAGCTGTTTGGGCTGAATCAGACTACAACATGACTCAGGGTGTTACGGAAATCAGCGGTAAGGTCTATGACCTTCACATGTTGATTTTCTACATTTGCTGTGCAATTGCGCTAATCGTGTTTGGCGTGATGTTTTATTCCATTATTCACCATCGAAAGTCGAAGGGTGCGGTCGCTGCCCATTTCCATGAAAGCACCAAAGTTGAAATTATCTGGACGATTATTCCCATTCTTATTCTTATCGCGATGGCGATACCCGCAACCAAAACATTGATTGCGATGGAAGATACCTCCCAATCCGATTTAACCATTAAAATCACAGGTTCCCAGTGGAAGTGGCATTACAGCTACTTTGGGGAAGATGTTGAATTTTTTAGTTTATTAGCGACGAGTGATAAACAAATTGAAGGTATAGAAGAAAAAGGAGCGCATTATTTACTAGAAGTGGATAAGCCCTTAGTCCTTCCTATTAATCGCAAAGTTCGCTTCTTGATGACATCAGATGACGTTATACATTCATGGTGGGTGCCTGCTTTTGCTGTGAAAAAAGACACTGTCCCGGGGTTTATTAATGAGGCATGGACCAAAATTGATGAGCCTGGTGTGTATAGAGGGCAGTGTGCGGAGCTTTGTGGCCGAGCGCATGGGTTCATGCCGATTGTCGTGCAGGCGATGGAAGAAGACGATTTTGATGCATGGCTTGTTAAACAAAAAGAAGAGGCTGCTATTGCTAAGCAACAAGCTCAAGAAGCACTAGGCTCGTCACTTACTATGGACGAACTGTATGCCGAAGGTGAGACCATTTATAACGCGAGATGTGCGGTGTGCCATCAGATCAATGGTGAAGGTATTACTGGTGCATTCCCTGCAATTAAAGGCAGTGCGATTGCACTAGGAGATTTATCAACACATTTAGACACTATTGTGTATGGCAGACCTGGAACGGCAATGCAGGCATTTGATGCCCAATTAAGCGAGAAAGAAATTGCTGCCGTCGTGACTTATCAAAGAAATGCATGGGGAAATGATACGGGAGATGTCGTTCAAGCTTCTGATGTAAATGCATTTAAGGCACAGAAGAATGCCAAGGAGGAGCAATGAAATCATCAGCAAACAAGCCCGTAAAGTCGGCTCCGATGAATAGCCATGAATTAAGTGGTGCTGGAGACTTATCTCATGGTGCCGAGCCTCATGATGATCACTCTGCACCTAAAGGGTTAGCTCGCTGGCTCTATTCGACCAACCATAAAGATATAGGCACTCTCTACTTATGGTTTAGCTTCGCTATGTTTTTGACTGGTGGGGCAATGGCTATGGTGATACGTGCTGAGTTGTTCCAACCAGGTTTGCAGTTAGTTGAGCCTGACTTCTTTAATCAGATGACCACAGTCCACGGTTTGATCATGGTGTTTGGGGCTGTCATGCCTGCTTTCACTGGGCTTGCCAATTGGATGATCCCAATGATGATTGGCGCCCCAGATATGGCGCTGCCACGAATGAATAACCTTAGTTTCTGGATTTTACCTTTTGCGTTTTTGATTCTAATTGGTTCACTGTTTACTGAGGGTGGAGGACCAAACTTCGGTTGGACGTTCTATGCGCCACTTTCTACGACTTATGGCCCTGACAGCACCGCATTATTTGTGTTCTCTGTTCATATTATGGGGATCAGTTCGATAATGGGCGCAATCAACGTGATTGTGACTATTGTGAACATGCGCGCACCTGGAATGACTTGGTTTAAGCTACCAATGTTTGTATGGACATGGTTGATCACGGCTTTCTTACTTATAGCGGTGATGCCTGTTCTCGCCGGTGCGGTGACCATGGTATTGACGGATAAATACTTCGGAACTAGCTTTTTTGATGCGGCTGGTGGGGGAGACCCTGTGATGTTCCAGCATATCTTCTGGTTCTTTGGACACCCTGAAGTGTACATCATGATACTGCCTTCCTTTGGCATTATCTCAGCCATTATTCCGGCATTCAGTGGTAAGCGATTGTTTGGCTACCATTCTATGGTTTACGCGACTTGCAGCATTGCGTTGCTGTCATTCTTAGTATGGGCGCATCACATGTTTACTACGGGGATGCCAGTCTTCGCTGAACTTTTCTTTATGTATTGCACCATGTTGATTGCGGTGCCTACCGGAGTGAAAGTATTCAATTGGGTGGCGACAATGTGGCGAGGTTCTCTGACCTTTGAAACCCCAATGCTGTTTGCGATTGCCTTTATCGTGCTATTCACTATTGGCGGTTTTTCGGGCTTGATGTTGGCGATTGTCCCAGCAGATTTTCAGTACCATGACACTTACTTTGTGGTGGCTCATTTCCATTACGTGTTAGTGACAGGCGCGGTATTTTCTATCATGGCTGCGGCTTATTATTGGCTTCCGAAATGGACAGGTCATATGTATGACCAACGTTTAAGCTTGTGGCATTTTTGGACATCAGTGGTATCGGTGAATGTTCTATTTTTCCCAATGCACTTTCTTGGGCTAGCGGGTATGCCAAGACGTATTCCTGACTACGCCATTCAGTTTGCAGATGTGAACCAAATCGTATCAATAGGTGGTTTTGCTTTTGGTTTATCTCAGCTGATCTTCTTATGGCTTGTAATTAAATGCGTAAAAGGTGGAGAGCCCGCTCCAAGTAAACCATGGGAAAGATCCGAAGGTTTAGAGTGGACAGTACCAAGCCCAGCTCCTCACCACACCTTTACTCACCCACCAAAGATTGACTGAGGTGAGTATGACAAACAACCCACGCGACACATCAGACAGTGATGCCAAGCAAGATAACCAAGGCGAGAATAACGTTAAGCAAGGTATTAAACAGCCTGAACTGGATTCTAAAAGCATACCTAATTCATCAAATAAATTGGTGGGCTATTTAGTGCTGAGCGTCATTGGGATGTTTGGCTTTGGATTTGCTTTAGTGCCTTTGTATGACGTGATGTGTGACGCCTTGGGTATCAACGGTAAGACAAATTCAGAGTCGGTGATACAGCCTCAAGGTATGCAGCCTGATTACTCGCGAAGTATTCGTGTTGAATTTATGTCTCATATAAACCCGGATATGCCTTGGGATTTTGTGCCAGAAAAAAGAACGTTAGATGTGCACCCAGGAGAAGTGATTCAAACTCAATACCTTGCTTTGAATCGTTCAAGTGAGCCTTTAGTTGGACAAGCTGTTCCTTCTGTATCTCCTGGAGAAGGGGCTACTTACTTCAATAAAATTGAGTGTTTTTGCTTTAATCAACAAGCGTTAGCTGCATCTGAAAATACAGTGATGCCTCTGATCTTTTATATAGAGCCAGATATACCAGACTCTATCCACACGCTTACGCTTTCATACACTCTTTTTAATATAACTCATTCATTAAATGCTGAACCTGAGGTGGTAGAGGTTGCGAGTAATATGCGGTCTACCGATTCCTTAGTGGCTCACTAATAGCTAAAGAAAGAGTAATCAAGTTAAAGAAGAGAACAACTAAATAGATAGAAGAACGATTTCAACAAGGAGTTGAGTGATGAGTTCTAAAAAAGGTATTTATTTTGTACCCGCACAAAGTAGCTGGCCTCTGGTTGGTGCGGTTGCCTTATTCCTTGTAGCGGTTGGCGCTGGGCTAACTGTGCAGAATATGGGCGTAGAAGGCTCTGGCGGTGTCGTAGGTAAAATTGTTTTAGCCGTAGGCTTTCTGGTTCTGCTTTACATGTTAGCTGGGTGGTTTAGCAATGTAATTACAGAGTCATTAACGGGTTTGTATTCAGAACAAATTGCGCGTTCGTTCCGACAAGGCATGAGCTGGTTTATCTTTTCTGAAATTATGTTTTTTGGTGCATTCTTTGGTGCGCTTTTTTATGCACGGATGTTGTCTGTCCCTTGGTTAGGTGGCGCTGATAACAATGCCATGACTCATGAAGTGTTGTGGCCAATGTTTGAGGCAATGTGGCCACTAACCAGTACCCCGAGTGGCGTTGAAACTCAAGCAATGCCTTGGCAGGGGATCCCACTTAAGAACACGATAATTCTCTTACTTTCCTCTATTACTCTGCACATGGCGCACATCAGCTTAGAAACAAACAAGCGTATGGCGTTAATTGTGTGGCTTGAAATTACCATCGTTTTAGCTGGCTTCTTTTTATTCTTTCAAGTTGAAGAGTATATGCACGCTTATCAAGAGATGGGGCTGACGTTGCAATCTGGTATCTACGGAAACACCTTCTTCTTACTGACTGGTTTTCATGGTCTTCACGTTTGTTTAGGAACGATTTTCCTAATAGTTCTACTGTTTAGAATTGCTAAAGACCATTTCACTCCGAAAGACCATTTTGCATTTCAAGCGGGGAGTTGGTATTGGCATTTTGTTGATGTGGTATGGCTGTGTTTATTCGTTTTTGTCTATGTATTGTAGCTGTTTCGTCTCGATATTTTTCAATGATTATGTGGCGCTAGTAGGGACGAGGGTTCGGAGTTATCCAACCCATAGAAAGGGCAAGTAATAGTAGTAGAACGACGGCAGCAGACAACATGACTCGTCGCCCAAGGAAGTGGCTTAGCGGTTTTTGAGGTTGATCACCTTTGGCAATAATGAATAAAGCTTTGGCGAGGTTGATGATGATAAAGAAAAGAAAAAACACTAAAGCAATTTTGAATATAAAGGAAACCATCATAGCTACTCCTGATTCTAATAAAGGATGTTGATGAAGATAGAAAATAAGGCATGGAAGAGTAAAAAACTTTGGTTTGCTGCTGTGTTAACTGTGGTGTCTGTTTCTATATTGATCAAGTTAGGTTTTTGGCAACTCGACAGGGGTGAACAAAAATCAGCGTATGAATTAGCCCTTCAGGAACGTGAAAAGGTAAGTGCGATAGCCTTGTCTGATTTTATTGAGATGTCTGAATTAACAGAGAGACCATCTAGTCTGTTGGGTGACGATTACCTAACGCAGTCCAAACCATTGAAGCACTTTGAACAACTACAGGCATTGAACGGAACCAGAGTAAAGATAGAGATTGAGAGTGGTACAGGAGATGTTTTCCTACTGGATAACCAAATACATGAAGGGCGAGTTGGGTACTTGGTTTTTATGATTGGTCAGCTTGGAGAGGCAGGAGGCGGGCAGTCAATTTTGTTGGATTTAGGTTTTGTTGAAGCTAGTCGTGATCGCACTATCTTGCCTAACCTGAGCGACCTGTCAGTACCTAGCAACTTATCTGGCCGTTTGTATCTTAAATCCACAAACCCATTGAGTCATGAATTATCCGCTGAAAACACACTGCCAGTTAGGGTTCAAAATGTAAACATTGCTGAACTAGAAGGCTTATTTGAGGTGAATTTATTCCCTATGGTGTTTCAACCTATTGGGCTAAAAAATTGGGATTACGAACCTGTTTGGGTACCGCTACCAATGAGCTCTTCGAAACACTTTGGCTATGCTGTGCAGTGGTTCGTAATGGCTGCAGTATTGGCATTAATAATGTTGATGATCAGTTATAGATTTTGGATGAAAAAGCATCGAATAGACTCTGTAGAAAGTAGAAAGTAGAAAGTAGAAAGTAGAAAGTAGAAAGTAGAAAAGCAGCTTGTAGGTTGTTTATATCAAATAGTTGCTTATAGGGTGGCTCATCAAACGAAACATAGGTGGAGACAATCATGGAAAGATCACAGTTAAAAGGACGTGTTTTGTTAGTGAGCTTGATTTTGATATTTGCCTTGCCTGCCATTATCGCCAAGCTTGTTTTGTCTCAACAGTGGTACACATCTGGAGTCACTAACTTTGGTGAACTCATTGAACCTAAAACGACATTAACCAGTGTTGGAGTAGACTTGTTACCAGAAGAAGGGTGGTTACTTGCTTATGTTGTTCCCGAAAATTGTACCCGTGTTTGTGAGCAGCAGGTGCACTTATTAGGTCAAAGCTATTTAGCATTAGGGAAATATAAGGAAAGAGTGAAGCCTATTTTACTTATAGATAAAGGCAATAACGACACTCTAAAGGACATGGACTTATTCCGAGAAGTTCGCACCGACTTGACCAACAATGAACCCTTGTTGTCATCCTCGGTGGTGATTGTTGATCCGCTCGGTCAATTAGTGATGCGTTACCAAGGCGTATCCACTCAGGCTTTGTTAGTGAAACAGTCAAAAGGGATCTTGCACGATTTAAGAAAATTATTGAAGTTATCAAGAGTCGGTTAGGCTTTTGAATCGCTGAATAGTAAGTGCTTCTGGTAACCGAGATATTGGGTCAAATGATAGGGAGAGGTCATGGTTAATGAGACACCTAAAAATCTAACCTTACTCGTAAAAGTGAGTTTGCTGTTAACGTTAACCGTTATTGTATTAGGCGCTTATACAAGGTTGTCTGATGCTGGATTAGGTTGCCCCGATTGGCCAGGCTGTTATGGCAGCATGGTAGTGCCTTCTGACTCATCTTCTTTATCTAAAGCAGCCCAGCTTTACCCTGGTAACACTATAGAATCGGATAAAGCCTGGTTAGAAATGATCCATCGTTATTTTGCCGGAACTTTAGGTATTGTCATTTTCTGCATCGTTACTTGGTGTTTGAAGATAAAAAATATTTCACCCAAGTTACCATTGACCATCTTGTTCGTGGTTGTATTTCAAGCCGCACTTGGCATGTGGACTGTCACATTGAAGTTGATGCCACTGGTGGTTATGGCTCACCTCTTAGGAGGCTTCACACTATTCTCATTGCTTGCCATTCTTTTTTGCAAACTGAATCGCTTACAGCAACATATTGACCCGCTTTATGTTGACCCATCTGTCCGGTTTTGGGCTCTTGCTAGCTTGGGAATCGTAATTTTTCAGATATTTTTAGGGGGCTGGACGTCATCGAATTATGCGGCGTTGATGTGTACTAGCTTACCTATTTGCGAAGGTAACTGGATAGCATATCTAGACTTTTCTAAAGCCTTTGACTTACTTCAATCAGGGCATGAAAACTATGAATTTGGTGTGCTTGAATATCCTGCCCGAATGACCATTCACGTGACTCATCGAATAGGAGCTATCGTGACTTCTTGTGTGGTTTTAGTGTTGGTATGGAAACTCGCTCAGCAGCCTTGCAATATTCAAAACAGCTTAGCGAAAAGAGTAGGGACCTTGTTATTACTTCAGATAACTTTAGGAATTGGCAACGTTGTTTTACAGCTTCCTATTTCTGTTGCTGTGCTTCATAACCTTGTTGCTGCTTTATTGCTCGTTAGCATAGTAACCACTAACTTTTTACTCTGGCACCGACAAGATTATAAAACCCTGATAGCAAGTAACGTTGTACCGATTGGCAACGCGGTTCATCACAAGTCGAGACATGCAGATTATGCAGAAGGAGTCGAGTATGACAAGTAAGACATCAGCCATGAGAACAATGAACAGAGCCTCTTCTTCAGCCACTATTTCTAGCTCCACAATGTCTGCGAGCACTATATCTTCAACTGCTATCTCTGGGGGTGAAAGTACTCATCAAACTCAAGATAGCCGTCATTGGAAAGCCTATTTAACGCTCACCAAACCGAAAGTCGTGGCTTTGATGCTGTTAACCGCATTAGTGGGGATGTGTCTTGCTGTACCTTCTGGGTTACCGCTTAAAGAAACCGTATTTGGGCTGATTGGTATTGGTTTGATGGCTGGAGCAGCAGCAGCGTTCAACCATCTTATTGATAGTAAAATTGATGCAAAAATGACACGAACTCGTCGTAGACCTTTGCCTTCAGGTGAACTGAGTCGCTATAAAGTATTTGGCTTTGCCACTGCGATAGGTGTACTGGGTTTTGTGACTTTATTTTTTGTGGTGAATGCCCTGACAGCTTGGCTAACTTTCGCCAGCTTATTGGGGTATGCTGTTGTTTATACAATGTATTTGAAACGAGCCACCCCGCAAAATATTGTGATTGCCGGAATTGCAGGAGCAATGCCACCATTACTAGGTTGGACAGCTATCACCAATGAACTTCATTCTCATGCATGGTTATTAGTGATGATCATTTTCATTTGGACTCCTCCGCATTTTTGGGCGCTTGCCATTCATCGACGTGACGAATATGCAAAAGTGAATATTCCAATGCTGCCTGTCACACATGGCATCAGTTACACGAAAACGTCTATTTTCCTGTATACCCTTCTATTGAGCGTGGTGTGTATATTGCCAGTTCTTGTTGGAATGAGTAGCTGGCTCTACTTAACGGCATCACTCGTACTTAATGGTGGGTTTATCTATCATGCTTGGTTACTTAAATATCGAAGTGAAGACAGTACAGCGATGAAAACATTTAAATTCTCTATCTATCATTTAATGTTTTTGTTCATTGCTCTACTAGCAGATCATTACTTGCTGTAAATGATTTCTTGTCACTCGTATTCTGTAAACTATTTTTTGCGAACCAAGTAAGCAGGTATAAAAAAGCGGAGACACAATCTCCGCGTTTTTATGTGCTGAATATATTAGTTCAACTTATTCCAAGCCGATTGCCAATGTGAACCCACTCCTGGCTCATAATGATTTGCAGAAGGTGACCATTGAACGCAGTACCCGGAATATGGGAACTCTTTACATTGATAGATGCTGCCATCACTACTTAGTACTTTAGTGCCAGCGGTATAAGCTTCAATACCTTCTGGGAATACGAAATCATACTCACCTGCTGGTGGTGGGGTTTGCTCTTCGATTAGGTGGAAATCAAGAGTATTTTGATCAACTAGATTACCCTGTGCATCTTTGGTCACAATAACAAGCATGTGATGACCGGCTTCTGATTTTGATAGCGTTAGCTGAATATCATCAACTTGACCATCAGATAGTTCAGAAACATGGGATGCCAGTGCCTCTCTATGGTGATTAAATACGGTTAGCTCAGCTTGAAGATCGCCAGTAGCCGCAAGTATTAAATCAATTTTTGTAGGGCTATCGTTAACAATGTATTCAGCCTCAAGGCCAGTAACAGCAAGATCGTAGTCAGGTTCTGGTGTTTCAATCTTGTACCCAACTTCAACACTCTCAAACCTAGAACCTGCTTTTAAGTAAATAGGGTTTGTTCCGTAGACAGGTGTGAAATCACCGGCATCATTCAGTTGACCTGATTTTATTTGCTCTTGCTCTTTATTGATTTTAGTCGCAAGGGCGTGAGACCAGTTATTGGCTTTACCTTGCTCTGTGCTTTCAATCATCACTTCTGTGCTGTAAGAAGTGTTTTCTCCCGATTGGTCAAATACACGCGTGTAAACGCTGTCACCGATATTTAGATCAATTGTTGGGTTAACTTGCCCGCCTTGCTCCCAATCAGGAATGATAGGTCCGTCACCATTAAATTGAACGTCAATAACATTATAAAAAGATGCGGCGGTATCACCGACATCCCACACCGCTAGAATGACTTGGTAGCCTTCGCGTTCAGGCACGTTACACAGGTGACTTATGCGTTTTGGTGGTTGAACCATTCCGCCATCTACCACACAAAATGGAGTGAGATCGAATGCGCTACGTGCTAAAGGCTGGTTTGGGTTCCAGTTTGAATTGGTAATGTAGTATTTCCAATCACGGGTAACGTGGTTTGCAGTGAACGTCCACTCGAAAAATTGAGAACCAGATTGAATAGGGCGCTTAACCCAGCGGTTTGCGGTTTGTTCATCTAAAGCTGCGGCAAGTGAGCTTTGTGCGCTGGCGATTTTTCCATCTTGAGGTCCAGTTGCTGGGAAGCCATCAGGGCCTTCGACACTTTGAGGTTCGTATTGAATGGCACCACAATGCGTATTTTTTTCATTGGTATCACTGGCAGGGAATTTACATAGCGCAACTCGGCTTTCTGCAACACCATTGTCATAGGCAGAAACATATCCGTGTCCAAAACTAGCACCACTCACACTGAAAAGTGAAAAGGCAATTAAGGTTTTATTTGGGAGTTTATTCATCATTTTTCCTTATAAATAGCTGACAAAAAAAGATGACACTCTGGCGTTGTTTACACTTAACTATCTGTATTGGTTAACTATATCTACGAGTTAACTACCTGGATTTATATGGGTTCACTAAGTGAGATCTTATGGATAACCCTTTTCCCTAGTTAAGTGGCAGCTCCGCTATCATAGACATTACCTAAGAGTCTTTTACAGTATGACTAGCATGCTCATATGTAGTGTCGACAGACCGGTAGCTTTGCGTCCTACCCTTTCAGGTAGTTTGCCAAAAGTGCGTTGAGCAAGCGAAATGTAGCCAACAAAATTTATAAATACGAAGTGAATGATTCAATTGTGGAATGTCAGTTCAGGTTTTTAATTCTCGAAGAAAATTAACTTGATAAATGAATGAAGCTGATTTCTATAAGGTATTGATATGAATGTATTAATAGTAGAAATGAATATAAAAATCATATGTATAAGAGGGCTAGGTGGTCATAAAACGTCACAATTTTTAAGGCGATAAAAACAAACCTTTGACTTCCATTAACCAAACGCTGACATCCGATTGTATTAAAGCAACGACAATTCATTCAATTGACTTATATAAGGATGAATCATGGAATTCACAGAACAAGATAGAGAAGCGCTCTACCAAACTTGGATGTCACAAAAATCTAAAATGCGTATTACACAAATGGAATTCTCTAAACAACTCGGTATGAACCAGCTTGCTTTTTCTCGAATATTGAGAGGAGAGAACCCTTTAACTATGCCGTTTATTAGCCACTTTTGCCGTCTACTTCATTTAGAGCCAAAACACGTTTTACCGTCTCTAAAAGAGACAATGGGTCATGCACCAAAAGTGGTATATCTACAGAGCCGTATGAGTGTCGATGGGGAAATCCAAAATGCTTATATTGAAGGAAATCAAGTGGTCGTTGAATACGCTCATACTGTTCAAACTGCTTAGAAAATCACCGCTGTAAATTATGATATACAAGGTGTTGTAAATATAAAACATAAAAAAAATTGCCTTTATTTTTAAATAGTGATTGAAGTTAGCGTTTTTACTAGATAAGTTACAGGGAACAAGAAGATTAATGCTGATAGAAGTTGTGTTTGAACACGCGAATTCAGCTCAAGGATAGAAAAGGAAGAAGTAAGCAATGTTCCAGACTGATGATGTAAGAATTAATAAAGTAAAAGAGTTATTACCCCCTGTTGCTGTTTTAGAAAAGTTCCCAGCAACAGAAACTGCTTCTTCGACTACATTTGAAAGCCGTAAAGCTATTCATAATATTTTAAAAGATAAAGACGATCGCCTACTTGTGATCGTTGGTCCTTGTTCTATTCATGACACGGAAGCAGCAATTGAATATGGTAAGCGTTTAAAAGTATTGCGTGATGAACTGGGCGATCGACTTGAGATTGTAATGCGTGTGTATTTTGAAAAGCCACGTACCACTGTTGGCTGGAAAGGTCTGATCAATGACCCGTACATGGATGATACTTTTAAACTGAATGATGGCTTGCGTTTTGGCCGTAAATTGTTGCTTGATCTGACTGATATGGGCATGCCGACAGCAAGTGAATTCCTTGATATGATCACTCCACAATATGTGGCTGATCTAATCAGTTGGGGGGCAATTGGTGCGCGTACAACTGAATCACAAGTTCACCGTGAGCTATCTTCAGGTCTTTCATGCCCTGTAGGCTTTAAAAATGGTACTGACGGCAATATTAAAATTGCTACAGACGCTATTCGTTCTGCGAGCGCTTCACACCACTTTTTGTCGGTAACAAAGTACGGTCATTCGGCGATTATCGAAACTGCAGGTAACCCTGATTGCCACATTATTTTACGTGGTGGTAAAGAGCCAAACTACAGCGCAGAGCACGTCGCTAAGATTAAAGATGAACTTGAAGCGTCAGGTTTGCCGCAAAAAGTGATGATTGATTTCAGCCACGCAAACAGTTCTAAACAGTTTAAGCGTCAAATGAATGTATCAGATGATGTTAGTGCTCAAATCGCAGGTGGCGATAAAGCCGTCTTCGGCGTAATGATTGAGTCACACCTAGTCGAAGGTCGTCAAGACCTTGTAGATGGTAAAGCGGCGACTTACGGCCAATCTATCACTGACGCATGTATTGGTTGGGAAGACACTGAAACTGTTCTTCGCCAACTTGCTGATGCAGTGGTTGAGCGTCGTAATAAAGCATAATTTATCGACTGGATTATTTTTAAAGCCGCGATAGGATTAATAAGAAAACCTCACAGGCTTATGTCGGTGAGGTTTTTTTAGTTTTAAATGATATAAACACAAAGATAACGGTATAGCTCTTTTCTTTGCAGTTACCATTCAATAGGTTAGCGTAAACAAAAGTATTGAAGAAGTTAAAGTCTCGAACCTAACTTCTTAGCTCAAGCTGGCTCGATAGTGAAAGGAAAGACTAATCGAATGAATTATGACGTATTCAATGGTGATGCCGATGGTATTATATCTTTAATTCAATTAAGGCTCGCTCAGCCTAAGACAGCAAAACTGGTTACAGGAGTTAAACGTAATGTTGAACTTTTGGCTAATGTTGATGCTTGTGAAGTGAATACTTCGGCTGGTGATGAAGTGCTAGTCTTAGATGTCTCATTAGATAAAAACAAAGATGCACTGAATGCGTTACTCGAATCTGGCGCTAAAGTTACGTATTTTGATCATCATAAATCTGGTGATATTCCCACTCACCATAATCTAACTTGTCTTATAGATTTAGATCCAAATACGTGTACTGCGCTGATCGTTAACAAACAGCTTGAAGATCAGTTTGTTCATTGGGCGATTGCTGGTGCATATGGCGATAATCTTTTAGCTGTGGCTGATGAACTTGCTAACCAATACCAGTTAAGTGTGGCTCAGCGAGACCAATTAAAAGAGCTAGGTACTTTGATCAATTACAACGGTTATGGAAGAGAAGTATCTGATCTACATTTTGACCCGGCTGAACTTTACAAAAAACTCCTTAACTATCGTTCTCCATTTGATGTTATTGATGATCCTCAATCGCCATTTCATGTTTTACAAAAAGCTTATGCTGAAGACTGGGCACTCGTTGAAAGCCTAACTCCGCTCGTTCAAACCGACGTCGTTCGTGTATTTGAGCTACCTGATACTGCTGCTTCAAGGCGGATCAGTGGAGTCTATGGAAATTATTTAGCCAATCAAAACCCAGAGTGTGTAAGTGTAGTATTAACCTCCAATTCGGATCTTAGCTATACCGTTTCTTTACGTGCTCCATTAAATAATAAGCAAGGGGCGGTAAAAATTTGTGGGTCATTTAAAACGGGAGGAGGGCGTGAAGCCGCCGCGGGGATCAATCAATTAGAAAAGCATAACTTGGATACCCTTATTAAAATGACGCATGATTATTATGTGAGTTAATCACCATTCAAATCAAAACGAGTTTTATTAAGCAATTCCATATAGGGTTCGTTGTACCATAAAATTCTTGACGATATATTGAACTGGTGATTTAATGGAACGGTGTTCAATATTGAATTAGGATTTTATCCATGAAAATGAAGATGGCATTAGTAAGTCTGGCATTCGTCGCAGTAAGTGCGTTTACTACTCCTCAGGTAGAAGCTGCTCAGGGCTTTACTGCTGAACAATTATGTAAAGCTGGTCTTTCTCTTGCGATTGATAAAAAGCCACGTGGGATCAAAGTTGCATCAGGCGGATCGAGCCAAAGAATTCTTCTTGATGTAAAAGATGGCAGTAAAGATTGGGATTACCGTTGCGAAGTTAACCGTGGTAATAAAACCATCAAATTGAATGCGCGTGATATTAAGCGCAATGATAAATACCTTGGTCAAGCTATTCGCTACAATGTTGCTGATGGCAAGCGTAGTGTCAAAGTCATGATGAAAAAGCGTAAAGGATCAGGTGTTATTGATGAAACTTTTACTGCAATCCAATTAAAGTAGTTTCAATAAAGATCGAAGCATTTGATATGCCTGAGCTTCGATTGTCTAGTAAATATCAAGAATTGAATAAAGCCGCAGATTATTTCTGCGGCTTTAGTGTTTAAAGCGACTAGGTGTTTAAATGAATTCGGTGTTTAAAGCGATTTGATGTGTAAAGAGCTTAGATGAATCTGTGCTGCTAGGTTAATAAAGAAAGGATTTCATCGGTTTTCTCCGCAAGAAGTACTTTGTTTCCTCTCGTTTCAACATTCAATCGAATAAGGGGTTCAGTGTTCGATTGCCTCAGGTTAAATCGCCACTCTCCTAAATCAAGGCTTATGCCATCTGTGTGGTCAATGTTGACCGCTTTGTTTTTGTATCGTGCTAAAACGTTTTCAATCACATGCTGTGGGTTTTCAACTGTGCAATTTATTTCACCAGAAGAGGGAAAGGTATTGATACTGGCGGAGGTAAGCTCTGCAAGCGATTGTTGAGTTTTAGATATAAGCTCGATGATGAGCAGCCATGGAATCATTCCAGAATCGCAATACCCAAAGTCTTTGAAGTAGTGATGAGCACTCATTTCACCTCCATATACCGCGCTTTCTTCCCGCATTTTCTCTTTGATTAACGCATGACCTGCTTTCACTTGTATAGAGTTCCCACCAAACTTTTTGGCGACTTCGATGGTATTCCAAATAAGCCTTGTGTCATGTAAAACCGTAGCATTGGTTTCTTTTTTCAAGAAGGCTTCAGTGAGCAAACCAACCATGTAATAACCTTCAATGTAACGACCATTTTCATCGAAGAAAAAGCAACGGTCAAAATCGCCATCCCATGCTAATCCTAAATCCGCAGCGTGTTGAAGAACAGCTTGTTGAGTCACTGTTTGATGAGATTTGATTAGAGGATTTGGTATCCCGTTTGGGAATTGACCATCGGGTTCAAAATTGATCTTGATAAAAGTGATAGGTATTTTCAGCTCGATGAATTTCTTCTCTAAGGCGTCTAGCACATGACCCGCGACTCCATTTTCTGGGTTAACCACAATTCTTAATGGATTGATTTTGGACGTTTCTATATAAGAAAGTAAGTGTTCAATGTACTCAGTTAAGAAGCTTGTTGAATGGAGTCGTTGGATTTTAGATTCTTTATTTTTACCCAGGAACTTCTGGTAATCAGGCTCAAGAGCCATGTTTTTAACTAGACTCTTTATCGCTTCTAGACCACTATTTTTACTTATCGGGTAAGCATTCTCGGCAACCAGCTTCATTCCGTTATAATTAATAGGGTTATGACTAGCGGTAATTTGTATTCCGCCAAGGGCTTTTGTATGGCGGGTCGCGAAATACACCTCTTCAGTTCCTGTCACTCCAAGGTCAATAACTTCAATTCCCACTTCCATCAATCCTGTGGTTAACGCATTTTGATAGGGAAGAGACGTTTCTCGATTATCACGACCGATGACAACGACGTTCGATAGTTTTGAGTCACTTTCGTTGCCAGTCACTGAAGTGATTCGATTTGAGTTTGAGACCGTACCTTTTTGAAGGTGTAAAGATGGATTTCTGGTTATGAGCCATTGGGCAAATGCTTTACCTATCAGATACGCTAGCTCTTCAGATACCTGCTTGCCTATGACGCCGCGAATATCATTATTCTTGAAACCGCTTAGATCGAATTTTTGCTTCATGATTGGGGTTTTGGCTTAAGGACAGGGTTAATTTTATACTGAGTATTCTGACGACCATAGTGATCTTGGTAACGGACAATGTCGTCTTCACTTAAATAGTGCCCTGTTTGCACTTCGATCATCTCTAGCGGAATGGTTTCAGGGTTTTCTAGGCTATGGATATGACCAAGTGGTATATAAGTCGATTGATCTTCACCTATTAGATAAGTCTCATCATTATTTGTGACTTTGGCTGTACCTGCAACAACAACCCAATGCTCAGCTCTATGATGATGCATCTGTAGTGAAAGTTTATGACCTGCTTTCACTGTGATTCGTTTTACTTTGTCTCGCTTACCTAAATCAACTACATCATATTTTCCCCATGGACGGAAAACTTCTCGATGGTGTTTATGCTCTGTTCTTTCTGATTGGTTGAGCTGCTCGACTATAGACTTCACACTCTGAACTTTCTCTTTATCAGCGACTAAAATGGCATCTTTGGTTTCTACGATAATCAAGTTATCAACGCCAACCGTTGCGACTAGTTTGTTCTCTGCATGAATGTAATTATGTTGGGAATCCACAGTCAGCACGTCACCTTCAATAACATTGTTATTCTTGTCCTTATCACTAACATCCCAAATAGCTGACCAAGACCCAATATCATTCCAACCTGCATCCATGGGAATCACGGCGGCATGCTGAGTTTTTTCCATGACAGCATAATCTATAGAGTTACTCGGGCTGCGAGCAAACGCCTCTGAGTCAATACGTATAAAATCTAGGTCACTGGTTCGTTTAGAAAAAGACTGTTTACAAGCGCGCAGAATATCAGGCTGATATTTTTCTAACTCCTCTAAATATTGAGAGGCTTTAAACATGAACATACCGCTGTTCCATAAATATTCACCGCTGCTTAGGTAGTGTTCAGCTGTTTCTTTGTTTGGTTTCTCAACAAATTGTTCTATGGAGAATGCTTGTTGAGTACTTGATGGGTTTGAGAGGGATAGTTGAGAAAAGACCGTGTCTTGCAGAGCTTCTCCTTGTTTAATGTAGCCGTAGCCTGTTTCAGGTTTATCTGGAGTAATACCAAACGTGACAAGTTTACCAATATTTGCGTAGTCAACACCGTGTCCGATCGCCTGCTGGAATGCTGCGACATCAGATATATGATGATCTGCCGCAAGCACTAACAAGATTGGGTCGCGATCATCCAAACTTTTTTTCCCATGACCTGCTGATTTAACCTGCTCTGAACTTGTCCCTGCTTGTATTTCGAGCTGCGATTCTTGGATCGCATATAAAGCTGCGAGTGCGATAGCTGGAGCGGTATTTCTACCCAAAGGCTCTAATACAATATGAGAATGTATTGATCCGACAGATCGTATTTGTTCAGCCGCAATGAAACGGTGCTCTTCATTACAAATGATTAAAGGAGCGTGGCATTTTAGATCAAGGAAATGATCATCAAGACCGTCTAAACGAGCAAGAGTTTGCTGAAGCATGGATTGCTCACCCGCGATAGATAAGAATTGCTTGGGATATAGCTCGCGTGATAAAGGCCACAGGCGGCTACCCGAGCCGCCCGCTAAAATGACAGGTAAAATCATAAGGTGATACTAAATGAATGAGAGAACTACTTTCATTATGTTAACACGTTATGGCTTATCTCTGTGGATCTGCCTTTAAGTTTGAAAGTGAGCCCGATAGTTCTCCAGCCATGCCGATTTCTTGAGGCTCAAGCTTTAGAGTTTGAGTTGGGAATGCAATATCAGCTTGGTGTTTATGAATAATAGCCAACACTTGCAAAAGTACATCTTGCTTCACTTCATGATAGCGAATCCAGTTCACCGTTTTGGTAAAGGTATAGATAAAAAAGTTAAGGGAAGAAGGACCAAATTTATCAAAGTTGACGATAAGGGTTTGCTTCGCATCTATGTCTGGATGCGTTTCAAGCATAGCTTTTACATCATTCACGATAAGCTGCATTTTATCTGCATCTTGGTAACGTAAACCTATCGTTTCATTGATTCTTCTGTTCAACATGCGTGATGGATTCTCAACCACAATATTACTGAAAACAGAGTTGGGTACATATAGTGGACGTTTATCGAAAGTACGAATGATCGTCATTCTCCAGCCAATCCTCTCAACCGTACCTTCAATTTGTCTATCAGGGGAGCGGATCCAATCGCCAACTTTGAACGGGCGGTCAAAGTAGATCATCATGCCACCAAAGAAGTTGGATAGAAGATCTTTAGCGGCTAAACCGACAATTAAACCACCTACACCACCGAAGGTCAGTAGACCAGATAAGCTTAAGCCGAAGGCCTGCATGATGGTTAAAGCACCGATAACCATAAAAAACAGTCGGGCGACTTTGGCTATGGCTTGTACTGTCGTTTCATCTCGCTTCTTAGAAGCTAAAACGTACTCTTCTACATTGCTGATTAAGCGTAAGGTGATCCACACAAAAATACTGATAACTACAATCAGTTTAACTGTGCTCAACCAATTGATCTTACTACCAAAATGATCTTGTAATATGAATCCAAGCGAGACTGTGGCTGGCCAGCACCATATCAACGTGCTGACTGGCGTTTTTAGAGCGTCTAGGAGAAGGTCATCCCAGTGAAAAGGGGTTTTCTCAGCCAGTGTGGCTAAGCGACCTTGTAAGATTCGCCATCCAATCCAAGCGATAAAGCTGGCAATGGTAATAAACAAAACGCTAGTACCCCAGTCGTTTGGTTGGGCGGTGATGTAAGTTTGAAATTGAGTAATTAAGTCATTCATATAATGATGCCACTGGAGACGTTATTTGAAAGCTAGCAGATATCGCGCGGCTTCTCTAGCTTATAAATCAATTGATTAGAGGTTTATTGATGATTAGGGGAGAGCGAATGCAAGGTAGGCATCATTGAGTGAAATGAGAACAACGTTTTTTCAGTTATACACAAGGGAATAGGGTTTACGAAGAATTAAGCTTGCAGATCATATTAAGTGGTTGCTTAACTATTCGCATAATATTTTATTCATAAAAATGCCAACTGAAATGATAAGTCTTGTCAGTTGGCATTTAATGCTATGTTTTTATAAGGTTACTGATGCATTAACTCTCAACATATTTAATTGGGGAGTCGATCGCAGGAAGCATTAACCTTCGAACATTTCCACATACTCTTGGTAACCCTCTTCTGCTAGCTTATCTGCTGGGATAAAACGCATAGCAGCAGAGTTCATGCAGTATCGTAAACCTGTGGGGGCTGGTCCATCTTTAAAAACATGACCAAGATGAGAGTCTCCAAATCGGCTGCGTACTTCAGTTCGTGGGTACAGCAATTTATAATCTGTTGTGGTAACAACATAGGCATCATTGATAGGCTTTGTGAAACTCGGCCAACCAGTGCCTGATTTATATTTATCAGCTGATGAGAATAACGGTTCACCAGTCACGATATCAACATAGATACCTTCTTGCTTGTTATCCCAATACTCATTGCTAAACGAACGTTCTGTCGCATCATTCTGTGTTACTTCATATTGAAGTTTCGTTAGCTTTGCCTTTATTTCAGCTTGTGTTGGCTTAGAGTAGGCTTTTAAATTTGCAGCAATCTTTTTGTCATCAATGATTTGGCGTATTGTTTGTGGATTATCTTCACGGTCATCGCCGAATATCTTATCTAAGTATTGATCGCGACCCGATGCGTAGCGGTAGTAGTTATAACGAACTTTACTCTTTTTGTAATAGTCCTGATGATACCCTTCCGCTGGCCAGAACTTGTCGAGTGCAATTAGCTCAGTTTTTAGCGGCTTCTTAAAGATATCGGCTTCTTCAATCTCAGCCATAAATTGCTCCGCAATCATCTTTTGTTCCTGATTGTGGAAGAAGATAGCTGGGCGGTATTGTGGACCTCTATCTACAAATGAACCTTTATCATCAGTAGGGTCTATATGACGGAAAAATTGGTCAAGGACTTGCTCATAGTTAACAGCTTTTGGATCATAGACAACCTCAATCACTTCAATATGCCCTGACTTACCCGATGATACCTGTCGATAAGTTGGGTTTTCTAATGAACCGCCGGCATAACCTGAAGTAACTTCAATAACACCATCTAACTTTTCTAAATCTGATTCTGTACACCAAAAGCATCCCCCAGCTAAAGTTGCGATTTCAGTCTTCCCTGATGTTGCCATTTTATCCATAGTATCGGCAGTGCCAGCTTGGCTTACAAATAGAGAAATCAGCGGCAGTGCTACCGCGAGTGATACCAATATTTTAGATAACTTCTTCATAGATACCTCATCTTGTGTTCTATCATTCAATTGAATGTACGAATAGAGACAGGGTTAGGGCGTAAAAAATTACAAAAAAAAGAGAAAATTTTTTATGAGTTAGGAAATATTGCCTCTAATGCTCAGTGATAGTAACGTACGCAAAATAAGTTTGGTTTGAATTATAACGATAGCGCATTCCGCGCATATAGGATCAGCATGCAAGCAGAAGTTAAATGGGTAGAAGGTTTTAAGTTTCTTGGTCAATCTCAGTCTGGGCATTCTATTGTTATGGATGGCAACGGTGGCGCAACGGCACCAAGCCCAATGGAAATGGTACTAATGGCTGCTGGTGGCTGTAGCTCTGTTGATGTAGTCGATGGATTAAAAGAAGCGGGTCAGAATGTGACGGCATGTAATGCTAAGCTGGACACTGAGCGAAGAGATACAGCTCCACGTATTTTCACTAAAGTTAACATTCACTTTGAAGTTTCTGGCGACAAACTTGATAAAGACACGGTTGCAAAAGTATGTGCCGATTCTCTAGAAAAGTATTGTTCAGTGTGCCTAATGCTAGGTGCCGCTATTGAAATGACGCATAGCTGGGAAATTGTTTAAAGTGATGATTGAAGCTTAAACAAAAAAACCAACCTAATTAGGTTGGTTTTTTATTAATAGTAATTAGAAATAATCTTATTTCATTACTTCTTCTTTGTACTCAAAGCTTGGAATGTTGGTTTCAACACGACGGTTTTGGCTTCGACCTTCCGCAGTGGCATTTGATGCGATAGGGTTAGATTCACCTTCACCTGAAGCTGAGATACGATCTGTCGCTACACCATTTTCTTCAAAGTAAGTCGCAACTGCGTTTGCACGTTTTTCAGAAATCATTTGGTTGTATTTTTCACTACCAGTTGAATCTGTGTGACCTACGATTTCGATATTTGACTCTGGGTGAGCAAGTAGAATCGTTAGTAGAGGCTCAAGCGTCTGTTCACCTGCAGCTGATAGCTCAGCACTATTCGTTGCGAATAGTTCTTGCGTGTAAGAGCCTTTTTGAGCTTTCGTTACTATCACTGGTTTTGGCGCTTCAACAACTGGTGCTGGTTCTACTACTGGTTCAGCCGGTGCTTGTGTTACAGCCGCTGCAGCAGCAACTGGAGCAACTGGAGCAACTCCACCAAAGTGGTAAGATAAACCAAAGGATAAGAAGTTAGCGTTCAGATCTTGAATGATTTTATCATCGAAATCGTTGAAGTATTGGTACTCAACTCGCATTGAAAAATCGTCAGATAAGCGTTTTTCAGCACCAAATGCGATTGTTGGTATCACATCCGTTTCACCAGCATGGGCGATGTACGCTAGACCGGGTTTGAATAGCAGAGAATAATTGTTCTCTAGTGGGATTGTAATTTTTGGAGATAAAGAAGTAGCAATGATTATTTCATCGTACTGGTAGTTTACACCTTGGCTATTGAAATTAGTTTCATAGCTACCTAAGTAATCTGAATTTAGCTCAATACCAAACCGTTCAGTGAAATTATAGCCTGTGTATATGCCGGCGCCGATGGCGTCATCTTCACAGTTAGCGCTAGTCGCACATGCACTATCAAGCCAAGCCAACCCGATTTTACCACCAATGTATGATTCAGCCATTGAAGCGTGCGAAGCAATACCAGAGGCCGCAATTAGAGCAACTGCTACTTTTGATAATTTACTCATAATCCTATCCTTTGATCCATGTATTAATGTAAGAACTGTCCACAAGCTTACTGATGATAGTGTCAATAAATTGCCAGGTTCATCACCCTGTGAGTTTAATTAAATGTTATATATGTTTTATTTTGTAATTTCTGCTGTTTCCATTTGGCATTATAGTCAATAGGTTGGGCATAAAGCATGTATTTTTTGTACTTTTTTTGAATTTATTTGCCAGAAAGCAGTCGAAGGGGCGCATTTTCTTTACTTTAAGTGTTCAGTTTAAGGGGATGTTGAGCAGGATTAGCAAGGATGAAGCGTCAATTAATTATCACTTGTAAGTGCTATCTAAGCCTTGCTAATGCGAAGAAGGCTTAGATATATAAGAAGAGTTATTGCTAAGAGAGCAAGGTTTGAAGCGTTCTGATTAACTAAGGTCTTTCACCTGCAAGCAGCCGTTTTTCAATATCAGCTACGATATTTGGGAAATCATCAATGGTATCTATTAAATAATGAGGTGTTGATTTACTCAGTTTTGTTCTCGCTTTTTCACGAGCTGCGCTTAATGTTGCTTCATCCGCATCTAAAAACTCTTGATAAGTTAGTCCAGCCTCATTACCGGAAAGCAGTAACCCTACGGTCCACATTCCCGCATTATGACCTTCGTAGATTCCAGGCGCTGAGTCATCGACTTTAATACAAGCTGCTACGTCCGTTACTGATAAATCAATGACATTTTTAAGCGCCATATAGGGTGCTGGGCGACCACCTTGAGGTAAGTCATCAGTTGCCACAACGCAGTCTGGTTTATAGCCATAGTCAGCGGCTACAGGAATTAATACGTCCATCACTTCACGAGGGTAACCAGAGCAAGACCCAATTTTGATGCCTTGTGCTTTTAAACCATCTACTACTTCAATAGCGTTTAAAATAGGCTCGGCGTGATCGGCGACTTTGGCTTTTTGTAGAGGCATGAAGGCGGCGTAGATAGCATCAATATCGTCGTTGGTCATTGAACGTCCGAATTTTTCGTTCCAACGTTTATCGACAGAAGCTATTTTCCCTACGGCTTGAATATGATCCCACTTGCCTAAGCCCATCGGTTCACGAGCTTCCGATAGATCAATATCGAAATCAAACCCTTGTTTGAATGCTTCGACAAAAATACTGGTAGGAGCAAACGAGCCAAAATCGACAATAGTGCCTGCCCAATCAAAAATCACAGCTTGTACTGGTGATGTCTTGTTCATTTTCTAATCCTATCTGGTTTGTTCCGTTGTCATCATGCTCGTTCTAAAATGGAACTGACGACTTGGTTAATAAATCTTGTGTAATAAATAAGGCGAGAGCGTAAAAGCAGGCTCCCCACTAGATGTAGTTGAAATCAATACACACTTGCTGAATGGCGTTTTCGAATATATTGAGTGCAGCCTGTAAATCAGCGCGACTGATAATGAGTGGTGGACTCAATTGAATGACATTTCCTTGGGAGACTTTAAAGCTCAGACCATTGTTTAAGCATTGATATAAAGTGGCTTCCGCTTCATCAAAGGCTCGGGTTTTTGCTGTTTTATCAGTGACCAGTTCGACTCCCCATAGAAGACCTATGCCTCTGACGTCACCAATCACTGGATATTTCTCTTTCATGCGCAGTAACTGTTCGCGCATGAACGTGCTGTCAGATAGTGTTTTATCTAAAAGCTTTTCTTGCTCAATGACCTCGATGGTTGCAAGAGCAGCAGCGCAACCAAGTGGGCTTTTTTCATGCGTGTAATGACCTAAAGAGACTTGTGTGGCTGTGTTAAATTTATCTTTTGTAATCATGGCGGCTATTGGAATTAGTCCTCCGCCTAAACCTTTGCCAATACATAAAATGTCAGGCTCAATATCAAAGGCTTGGTGAGTAAACCATTCGCCGCTTCGCCCCATACCATTAGGGATGTCATCGATGATCAACAGGACGTTGTGTTTGTCACAAATCTCTCTGATTCGTTTCCAGTACGCTTTGCTAGGTACTTGCACATCCGTATTGCGCACTGCCTCTGCGATAAACGCACCAATGCCGCCTTCTTTTTCTATGACATATTCCAAGTAATCAGCGTAGTGAACGTCACTGGCTTGGTCTTGGTTATTGTCATTGTTAGAAGCATAAGGATTAGGGCTAGGAAAAGCACCACGGTAGGAAACGGCTGGAGGGATTCGCTCTACACCTGCCATTAAAGGTCCCATTCCTTCTCGAAAACACGCTTCGCCGCCAACGGAAATTGCATCTAAAGATGCGCCATGGAATGAGTCCCATAGGGATACTACTTTGAAATTATTGGTCACATGGCGTGCCAGCTTTAATGCCATACCAATCACTGAAGTACCCCCAGGAGCAAATAACACTCGGTTTAGCTCCCCCCCACAAATCTGAGTGAGTTTTTCCGCGCATTGAACGGCCGTTTCATTCGTAAATCGGCGAGGGGAAAAAGGCAATGAAGCCATTTGTTCAGTGATTTTTTTGATGACATGTGGATGCCCATGACCAAGCTGATGGACGTTATTGCCATGAAAATCCATATACTTTTTGCCAGACGAGTCTTGCAGGTAGATACCATCAGCCGCCTCTAAAGAGTCAAGACAGGGCGTAGACATGGCTTGGTGGAGGAACACTTCAGAATCACGTCTCAACAAAGCTTGGGTCGCTTGATGATTTAAAGATTCGTTCCAAGTTTGTCTTGCAGGTGTTGTGTTTACATCACCCTCACTGCGAAAGTGTGTGGCTGATGTTGCTGGTTCGTTTGATGCACGAGTAAGTACAGGTTTAGCAGTTACTTCTTTGGTATCAGTTGGGGTACCAATTTCTAGAGAATCAGTCATTAGCGAACTTCCCAGTACATAGCTTTTTCAACCGCGACAATTAGACGCTCAATATCAGCAGGGTACACTTCGCCAATATTGCCAATTCGAAAGCATTCGGCGTTAGATACTTTGCCAGGGTAGATAACAAAGCCCTGCGCTTTTAATCGGTCATAAAACTCTTTGAATTGGTAGTCACTATGGGCTGGAGAATAGAATGAAGTAATAATAGGTGAGTGCAATTCATCGTTTAGAAGTGGTTCAAAACCCAATGAGCTCATGCCTGCAACCAGTGTGGTTTGATTGGTGTGATAGCGTTGATGCCTAGCCGCAATTCCACCTTCTTGTTCCAATTCAATTAACGCTTGGTAGAACGCTCGAACGGTATGGGTTGGTGAGGTAAAACGCCACTTTCCATGGTTCACTTCCATACAGTGCCATTGGTCGTAAAGATCCAAGCTTAATGAGCGAGCTTGTCCTTTACACTGCTCTAATTCTGATTGTTTTGCGATGACAAATCCAAAGCCAGGAACGCCCTGAATACACTTATTGGCGGAGCTGATCATATAGTCAATTCCTAACTCGGCAATATCCATCGGGATGCCACCAAAGCTCGACATCGCATCTAAAATTACGATTTTATGATGTTGTTTGGCGAGTGTAGAGATCTGCTCTATTGGGGTCAGCATGCCCGTTGTTGTTTCGCAGTGCACAATAGCAACATGGGTGATACTTGAGTCCGTAGCCAATACCTTTTCCATTTCGTTTAAGTCAGGCTGGGAAGTTTCACCAGGGGAAACGACATGGCAAGGAATGTTTAAATAGTCCGCTATCTGAGCAATGCGTGCACCATAAGCGCCATTATCCACAACAAGTAATTTACCGTTTTTGCCAATCACACTGCCGATAGTGGCTTCAACCGATGCAGTACCACTGCCTTGCATTAAAACGCTTGTGTAACCATGCTGCTTGGTCGCCAGTGACACTAATTTCTGGCGAATAACTTCAACCACATCTTTATTGTATTCATCATCCCAAGTGCACCAATCTTTAAGCATGGCTTGACGCACTGCATCAGAAGTCGACAAAGGACCAGGTGTAAGCAGCAAGTAATCATTCTTCATTTTAATTTCCATTTGGACTATACCAGAAAGTGGCTATTACTTTAGCAACCGAAATTAGGTTGGGTAAAGGCTCTGTAAAGCAATTTAATAAAAGCTTCATATTGATACTTAACGGTCAGCTATTCGCTTAGTTTATATCTTAAAATTGCCATTTTTTGTTCATGTAACCGTCACAAATCTGTTTTAGGTTAATACTCAATAACTGGTACATACCAATAAGATTCGCAATCTAGTCAGAATCCGTGTGCTGATTATTTACTAATTCATTGATAGACAAACAACATTGCCTAATTGGAGAAGATAATGAAAAACCGTTTAATGAAAGGATCACTTGCTGCACTTGTATCATTACTTGCGAATAATGCACTTGCTGCACAGGAAGTGACGGTTTACACGGCTTTTGAAACCGATATTCTTGCGAAGTACAAAACTGCATTCGAAAACGAAAACCCAGATGTGGAAATCAAATGGGTGCGTGATTCAACGGGTATTATGACGGCAAAATTGCTTGCTGAAAAAAACAACCCAAGAGCAGAAGTGGTATGGGGACTTGCTGGTTCTTCAATGGCACTGCTGAAAAACGAAGGTATCCTGACGCCTTATACACCACAAGGTGTGGAGTCATTAAAAACAAGTTTGAACGACCCTCAGTCAAGCCAAGCTTGGTTTGGTAACGACGCTTTCTTTAATGCCGTTTGCTTCAATGAAATCGTTGCGAAACAGCTTAACCTACCAGAGCCTAAAACTTGGGAAGATTTAACCAACCCTGTTTATAAAGGTCATATTGCTATGCCAAACCCTGCGTCTTCAGGGACGGGGTACATGCAAGTATCAGCTTGGCTGCAAAATATGGGTGAAGACCAAGGTTGGAACTACATGAATAAGCTTGATAAGAATATTGCACACTACACGCACTCTGGCTCTAAGCCTTGTGTACAAGCTGGTATGGGCGAAGTGGCAATTGGTATTTCTATGGCTAGCCGTGGCGCAAAATTAAAGACTCAAGGCGCACCACTGGCAGTGATTACACCTAAAGGTATTGGTTGGGAATCAGAAGCTGTAGGCTTGGTGAAGCCATCAGATGCGGCGAAGAGAGTCGTAGATTGGTCTATCTCTAAATCGGCAAATGAATTGTACATTGAGATGTACCCAGTGGTAGGGCACCAAGATGTCACAGCAACGTTGAAGAATTTCCCAAATGTAGAAAAGAACATGGCAAAAATGGACTTTGCACGTATGGGTAATGAACGTGCACAAGTACTGAAAACATGGTCTGAAAAGTTTGATTCAAAATCTGAGCCTAAATCTTAACTTACTGAGCTGCTTAGTTCATTGGCTGTTTAGTTAATTAGCGGTCTAGTTAATGAGCCTTCTAGTTTATTAGCTTACGAGATTATTAGCTCTGCAGCCCATGAGAAGTTAGGAATCTGTAAAGGAAGGCTTCGGTCTTCCTTTTTTAGTTTACGCCTTTAAGTTTTAGGTAAGGTACAAAAAATGACAAAGCACTACTCATATTGGTTCAAGCAAGCATTGGAACAGGAATTTGGCAGCATCAATGCAGGGCTAGAATCCGCTAAACCGCTTCAAAAAGACGTTAACTGTGATATCGCCATTGTCGGCGGTGGTTACACCGGCTTATGGACGGCGATTTTAATCAAACAACAACAGCCCGAAAAACAGGTTGTAGTGATTGAAAAAGGCTTGTGTGGCAGCGGTGCTTCTGGTGCGAACGGCGGGTGTATGCTGACTTGGTCAACTAAATATCCAACGCTGAAAAAACTCTATGGAAAAGAGCAAGCCAAATGGCTAGTTAAGGAATCTGAAAAGGCCATTTACGAAATTGAAGCTTTCTGTAACGAACACAAAATTGATGCTCACCTTTATCGAAGTGGTGCTTACTACACGGCGACCAATGAAGCTCAAAAAGGTGGAATGGAACCCGTTGTGAATGAGTTGGTTAAGCAGGGCATTAATAGCTGGAAAAAGTGTGATGACTCCTTGTCTGAAAAAGCGGGTTCAAATAGTCACATTGAAGGCTATTACTCTGAAGCGGCAGGCAGTGTGCAACCGGCTTTATTAGCGAGAGGCTTGCGCCGTGTCGCGCTCGATTTAGGTGTTGAAATTCACGAAAATACAGAGATGACTTCCCTCGATTACGGATCACCAGCACGTATCCAAACCAAGGGCGGGTCTATATTAGCAGGTAAAGTGATTTTAGCGCTTAATGCCTGGATGCTCGATCATTTTAAAGAGTTTAAACGCAGCATTGTGGTCGTATCGTCAGATATGGTTGTGACCAAACCTATTCCAAAAAAGCTCAAACAGTTTGGACCTGAGAAAGGGGCGGCAGTGGTGGATTCTCGTATCTTTGTACATTACTACCGTGATACCCAAGATGGACGACTCATGTTGGGTAAAGGCGGCAATAAATTCTCGTTTGCCAATAAAGTCGAAACCATGTTTAACCAAACGACTGATTATTTGCCGATTCTTCATCAATCTTTCCAAAAGCTGTTTCCTAAACTGGAGCAGAGTGAATTCGATTACAACTGGTCTGGCGGTTCAGATCGTTCGGTCACAGGGTTGCCATTTTTCGGTAACCTAAAAGGTCAATCCAACATCTATTATGGGCTTGGATATTCAGGTAACGGCGTCGCGCAAACCCGCATGGGTGGCAAAATTTTATCTTCAATGGTGTTAGGAATGGATAACGAGTGGACGCGCAGTGGCTTAACTAGCGGTCCTCGAGGCTATTTCCCACCTGAGCCGTTTCGGTGGGTAGGGGCAATGATGGTTAGAGATGCCGTTCGTCGAAAAGAAAATACAGAAGATGCGAATCAGCGCCCAATGTGGCTAGATAAGCAATTGACTAAACTTGCTGGAGCAGCTGGCAAAGCCGATAAAGTAGAGTCTTAGATTTGATCAGGATTAACCTAAACGGACCAAATAAGTGAGAAAAGGTATGATAACTCCACTGTATGTATTTGACCTAGATGAAACGCTACTCGATGGCGATAGCACAATGATTTGGAACGAGTTTCTTATTGAAAAAGGTATCGTAAAAGAACCTAATTTTCTTCAAGAAGACAAGCGTTTAATGGATCTCTACTCTCAAGGTTCACTCTCTATGGAAGAGTACCTTGAATTTGCGATGGCACCGCTCAGTAGCAAAAGCAAAGATGAAGTTGCTCGGCTGGTGGAAGAGTGTGTACAAAGCAAAGTGCTAGGACGAATTTTCCCTCAAGCACTGGAACTGATTCAGACACTCAAGAAGCATGGTCATCCAATCATCATTGTGTCAGCGACAGTTGCATTCATTGTTGATTGTGTTGCTCAGAAACTCGACATACCGAATGCTATTGGGATTGAACTAGTTGAAGAATCGGGAAAGTACACAGCGAAAATTGCAGGTACTCCCAGTTATCAGCAAGGTAAAGTTGTGCGCCTGCAAGAGTGGATGGACTCTCAGAATCAATCCTTTAATCAACTTCATTTCTATACCGACTCGATCAATGACTTGCCAATGTGTGAATTTGCGGACCGTGCGTACTTGGTTAACCCTTGTGAACGTATTGCGCCATATGCAGAGCCAAACCAATGGCAAGTTTTGAATTGGGGTCGATTAGCCTGCTGATAAAATTGTGGGGTGGCTGCGGGGCTCATTTACAACATTTTAACCGGCTGAAACTTGGGAGAGTCCCCCTAAGGTCTTGAATAAAAATAGTAATAAGAATAAATAAATGAAGCTTTCATCCCTATTGCAACAAGTGGGTGGAAGCTTTGTTGTTAATAGCCCAGCCGAGTTTTCTGCAGGGTATTTTGTTTGCAATATAACTGTCACTTACCTTCTATAAATTTGTCACTCAACTGCAATATTCAAAGTTTAAGTTTGGTATATACCATTTAAAGAGTGCTGTAGCATGAGCAACCAACCTTACTTAAATATTGAAAACGTTGTAAAACAGTTTGGTCAATTTACTGCGTTAAAGCAGATCTCCTTATCGATAGAAAAAGGAGAGTTTGTGTGTTTCCTTGGTCCCTCAGGCTGTGGCAAAACGACATTGCTTCGAGCGATCGCAGGCTTAGATCTTCCAACGTCAGGGGCTATTCATCAAAATGGCTCTGATACGACTTTTCTTCCTCCTGAAAAACGAGATTTTGGGATCGTATTCCAGTCTTATGCGTTGTTCCCAAACTTAACGGTTCAAGAAAACATTGCGATTGGGCTAAAGAATCAAGGTATGTCCAACCAAGATGCGCTATCAAAAGTGGAAGCGTGGTTAGAGACAATTGGGCTACCAACGTCAGCACATAAATATCCGAACCAATTATCGGGAGGACAGCAGCAGCGTGTCGCTCTGGCTCGTGCTTTAGCCTTATCTCCTGGTTTGTTATTGCTAGATGAACCTTTATCAGCCCTTGATGCAAAAGTGCGTACTCACTTACGAGATGAAATCTGCCAATTACAACGTAAGTTGGGGATAACGACGATCATGGTGACTCATGATCAAGATGAAGCGCTAACTATGGCAGATCGTATTGTTGTCATGAACCATGGTGTGATAGAGCAAGTTGGCGCTCCGCAAGACATTTATCAAAAACCAGCAAGTCGTTTTGTCGCAGAATTTGTAGGCACAATGAACTTCATTAAAGCATCAGTGGCGACGGATTCTAAAATACGAATTGCTGAGTCGATGCTGTCTTTACCTGTTCTCGATAATTTATCTCCAAAGCAAGGGGATTGGTTTGACCTAGCTGTTCGTCCGGAACAGATTCAATTTGTTGATCACTTCAATGACTCATTACCCGTTCGAATTCTATCTTGTGAGTTTTTAGGCGCGTTTTATCGAGTGGAGTGTGAATTGCAGCATGACGCACTAGCCAAAGATATTGTTGTGGACATCTCGGTTAAAGAATTCAATAAGTTGAAACTGCGCCGAGGTGATATTCGTTATATCGAGTTTGATAAAGAGGGCTTAAGAGCTTACTCGTCGAACTCAATTGGCTCTCAAACTAGCGGTAGTCAAAAAAATAGCAGCAACGGTACCGAATTTATGCATCAATCAGCCTCAAAAGGCTTGAAGAAAACAGAGGCGGCTTGAGATGAGCATGGAAATAGCCCCAATGCGCTCCCCCAAATTTAGAGCCAACGCTTTCATGGCGAGAATGAGCAAAGATAACGTCATTCTTTTTGCATTACTGGCTTTATTAACCTTATTGATGTCACTGTTCATTTTAATGCCGCTTTGGGCGATGCTCAAAAAAAGTGTGCAGAATAATGATGGAGATTTTGTTGGTTTAGAAAACTTTGCAACCTACTTTTCTTCACAGAGCTTATGGCAGTCGGTTGGTAATACATTCACTTTAGGTGTGTTGGTCACCGTGATTGTTGGTGTGTTGGCGTTTGGCTACGCGTATGCGATTACTCGATCCTGTATGCCCTTTAAGGGTCTCTTTCAAGTGTTGGGGTCAGCACCTATTCTTGCTCCTTCATTACTTCCAGCGATCAGTTTGATCTTTCTCTTTGGTAATCAAGGTATCGCCAAAGAGGTGTTAGGTGGGCATTCGATCTATGGATTAATTGGTGTCTCAATTGGATTGATTTTCTGGACCTTTCCACATGCATTAATGATCCTCACTACATCGTTAAGAACATCAGATGCTCGCTTATATGAATCGGCAAGGGCATTGAATACTTCACCTTTTAAAACCTTTTTTATGGTGACATTACCTGCGGCAAAATATGGCTTGATAAGTACTTTAATTGTGGTGTTTACCTTAGTGGTATGTGATTTTGGTGTGCCAAAGGTGATTGGTGGCAACTACAATGTATTATCTACTGACATTTTCAAGCAAGTGGTTGGTCAGCAGAATTTTTCTATGGGTGCAGTGACAAGTATTTTACTACTGGCTCCTGCATTGTTGGCGTTCGGTGTTGACCGATGGGTTCAAAAGAAACAAAAAAGTTTGTTTGATACTCGTTCTGTCGCCTACCAACCAGAGCCGAATTCCATTCGAGATGGGATCTGTTTTGTCTATTGTCTAATGATCTCTGTAGCGGTTATCACTGTTTTAGGCATGGCGATTTATGGCTCTATGGTGACATTCTGGCCTTGGAATAAAACCCTAACGCTGAATAATTATAACTTTGCTGAAATGAGTACCTATGGGTGGACGCCATTTTTTAATTCACTCACATTAGGAGCTTGGACAGCCATTATTGGTACAGTGGTTATCTTTATTGGTGCTTATTGCATTGAAAAAGGACGAGCTTTTGCGCCTATTCGTCAAGTGATGCAGATGGTCAGTGTCGTGCCGATGGCAGTTCCTGGAATGGTGTTGGGTCTTGGGTATATCTTCTATTTTAATGATGTGACTAACCCACTTAATGTGCTGTATGGCACCATGACATTCCTAGTGATTAATACCATCGTGCACTATTACACAGTCGGCCACATGACGGCGTTAACGGCATTGAAGCAAATACCCGCCGAGGTTGAAGCCACCGCGGCTTCAGTTAACCTGCCTCAATACAAGTTGTTTTTTAAGGTCACAGTGCCCGTCTGTTTACCAGCAATATTAGATATTGCGACTTATCTTTTTATTAATGCATTAACCACCACCTCTGCTGTAGTATTCTTATATTCAACAGATACGATTCCTGCTTCGGTTTCAGTATTAAATATGGATGATGCTGGGCAAACAGGTGCAGCAGCGGCAATGGCAGTGATGATCATGTTATCAGCCGCAACCGCAAAACTTATGCATATGGCGACCAACAAGCTCTGTGAAAAAAGAACTCAAGCTTGGCGTAAACGTTAGTGGTTTAGGCTCTGTAAATATCGCTGAAGAAAGCTACTGCTTAAGAAAACTTTTACTAAAGAAAACTATTACTAAAGAAGAACAGAGCTAAAGAAAAATTCAGCTTAGGCAGTGCTAGTAAGCGAATGCTCCGTAAAAGAACGATATAAAGGAAAGTAAGTGCAATACGTTAAAATTAAAGATGTCATCGTTGAACAGATTGAGTCGGGGATGTTGTCATCAAGACAAAAGCTTCCGGCTGAACGTAAGCTTGCAGAATCGTTTGATACTACACGTGTCACATTGCGTGAAGCGCTGTCACTGCTTGAAGCAGAAGGTAAGATCTATCGAGAAGACCGCCGCGGTTGGTTTATCTCTCCATCGCCTTTGCGTTATGACCCAACACAAACACTTAATTTTACCAATATGGCATTGTCGCAAGATCGTAAGCCCAAAACGGAACTCGTTTCAGCTAAAAGTATGCTCGCGACAAAACAAGCTGTGAATTTGTTAAAACTGCCTCCTTTTTCCGATGTCTACAAAGTTGATCGTGTTCGGTATTTAGAAGATCGCCCTGTGGTGTATGTAACAAACTTTATTCGACCTGAGTTATTCCCGAATTTACTCGATCACGACTTATCCAAGTCATTAACGGATATTTATCGTGAACATTTTGGTGTGGTGTATCAGAAAATTCGTTATCGCGTCAGTACAACGTCTTTACTGGGAGAAACGGCTCAAGCATTACGCGCAACGTCTGGATCTCCGGCAATGGTGGTAGAGCGTGTTAATTACAATCAAAAGGGTGACTTGATAGATTGCGATATTGAATACTGGCGACATGATGCGATCAGCATAGAGTCCGTTGCTGAATTAGAGCGTTAAAGCTAGAAGATAAAAATTAAGAAAACTCGATCATATATTCTGATTTATCGTACTAGGCTTCCTTCCGGGAGGCCTTTTTTATAAGTAATGCTCAAGGAATAAAAATGGAAGTGGCAGCTGTCATCATTGTGGTTTTTTCTGCATTGCTACATGCAGGGTGGAATATTTTAGGAAAATCAAATCAAGGTTCAGGCTCTGCATTTTTCTTAGCATCAGGCTCTGCAGCCGCGTTACTGTTAACGCCTTATTTGTTTTGGTATTCAATGACATTGGGTTTCGAGAAAATCCCCAATGCTTTTTGGATGCTGGTATTTCTTAGTGGGATTTTTCAAATTGTTTATTTAATTGGCTTAGGGATGGCTTATAAACAGGCAGATATTGGTGCCATTTATCCAATGGCACGAGCATTACCGGTACTAATGGTCGGTTTTGGTACCGTTTTGATTGGCTATGAGCTTTCTGTTAATCAGTGGTTGGGGTTTGTCTTGATCACAATAGGTTGTTTGTTTGTTCCGCTTAAAAGCTTTAGAGACTTACGATTCAAAGCTTATTTGAACCTGGGCGTGTTATGGGCACTTATTGCCGCCATTGGTACTACGGGTTATTCCATTATTGATAAAGAAGCCCTTTTGTTACTGGACCCTTTAAGCACATCAGCGATTACTAACAAGCACACGGCGGTTTTCTATTTAGGCGTTCAGTTCTGGGCGATTGTTGTACCGCTGGGCTTGTGGCTATTGGTCACGAACCAAAAAACAGAGTTCGATAGTGCCTGGGTAATGCGTAAGCGTGCAACTGCGGCTGGCATTATGATGGCTGCGACTTATGGCTTAGTCTTGTTTGCAATGACCATAACAGAGAATGTCAGTTTGGTTGTGGCGCTAAGGCAAGTGAGTATCATTTTCGGCGTAGTGATGGGGATCTACTTTTTAAAGGAAAAGTGGCACATGACTCGTGGTGTCGGTGTTGTTCTGATTATCACAGGCTTAGTTACCTCACTGATTTAAAATAGTTTTTATATTACACACCCGCCTTTAATGTGACTTTACAGTCATATTTTTCTTATTGATAGCAAACGTTTTACTAATGTTAAAGATGTGATCCTTCTCATAGACAAGGTTACAAAGTTACCGGTAACATCCATCTCAAAGTTACCGGTAACATATAATTACAAACCGGACTCTGTGAAACTCATAAGGATACCCAAATGAAAGCTCTGACTAAAACGCTGATTGCTGCTTCCCTCACTGGCCTATTTGCTACTTCAGCAATGGCTGCAGACTTTAAACTTAAGATTCAATCTTCAGATCCTTCTGGTGATTTGAACTTCAAAGTTCAGCAGAAGTGGGCTGAGCGTGTAGAAACGATGTCTAACGGACGTATTGATATCGATCTTCTTCCTGTTGGCGCTGTAGTTAAGCACACAGAAACGCTAGGCGCGATCAAGATGGGCATCCTAGATGGTCACATCACAGCAACGGGTTACTTCTCTGGTAAAGATCCAGCATTTGGTCTTATCGGTAACATGGTTGGCGCATGGTCTGATACAACACAACTGCTTCAATATATGAACTATGGCGGCGGTAACGAGCTAATGACTGAGCTTTACAAGCCTTACGGTGTTCAGTTCGTTGGTGCTTCAACAACCGGCGTTGAGTCATTTATTTCTAAAAAGCCAATCGATGGTGTAGCGGATCTTAAAGGTCTTAAACTGCGTGCGCCAGAAGGTCTAGTACAGCAAGTATTTGCTGCAGCAGGCGCGACTCCAGTAAACCTACCGGGTTCTGAAGTATTTACCGGTCTAAGCAAAGGTGTCATTGATGCCGCTGACTACACCGTATTTTCTACCAACCAAAAAGCGGGCATGAACGACATTGCCACGCATCCAGTTCAACCGGGTTTCCATTCACTACCGCTTATCGATATATCTATTTCTCAGAAGAAATGGGACAAGATGCCTGCTGATCTACAAACAATGCTGCAAACATCAGTGCGTGACTTCTCTTACGACATGACAACTCAGCTGAAAATGGCTGACCAAGCTGCGCTTAAAGAAGCTCAAGCGAACCCTGAAATTACTATCCACGACTGGTCACAAGAAGAACGTAAGAAGTTCCGTGAAATCGCGAAAGGTCAATGGAAAGTATTTGCAGAGCGTTCTGATAACGCAGGAAAAGTTTACACCTCTGTGACTGTGTTCCTAGAAGAAAACGGCTTACTGTAATTCAAACTTAGCTTATTGATGGGGGAGGGCATTGCTCTCCCGTTTTCTCCCAGGAAATTTGGCTCATGACCGATAAAACCCCTCACGCACCAGCTGAAAACGACGAACAACCAAGGAACGTGCTTGATCGCCTTATTATAAAGTTCAGTAATCTCGTTAGCTGGTTGTTTATTTTTACTGTATTGATTTCATTTTATGAAGTTGTGATGCGTTATGCATTTGATGCCCCAACCACATGGGTACATGAAACAGCGTCTTTCATCGGCGGTTCATTATTTATTATTGGTGGCATCTACGCGTTTGCCGCGAATAAGCACGTACGTGTGGTTCTTATCTACGATTCAGTGTCTAACCAAGCACGTAAATATCTTAATCTTGTTCACCACATTGTTGGATTAGCCTTTGCTGGCATGCTTGCTTACGCGGCTTACTTCACGGCAGAAGAAGCATGGTTTGCACCTTGGGGTGAGTTCCGCCTTGAAACATCAGGTTCAGTATTAAACGCGCCTTATCCTGCGCTTTTGAAAGGTCTGATCTTTGTTGTTTTGTGTGTTCTTGTTGTCCAGTTTGTATTGCACCTAATCCAAGAGTTGATGGGTCTGAGGAAGAATGACGATGTTTGATTTATCTTCTATTGGTATCGCATGGGGCAGTTTGCTCATGCTGGTTATGATGATTGGTTTGCTACTGACTGGTATGCAGCTAGCGTTCGTAACAGGCTTTGTCGCGATTTTTTTCACTCTATGTTGGTTTGGTCCTGATGCCTTACCTTTGATTGCGAGCCGTACCTATAGCTTTGCTTCTGGTTATGTTTTTCTCGCGGTACCAATGTTTGTGTTGATGGCGGCTTTATTAGACCGTTCAGGCATTGCGCGTGATTTGTTTGATGCTATGAAATCTGTCGGACGTAAGGTTCGTGGTGGCGTTGCGGTACAAACACTATTGGTAGCGGTACTACTGGCATCTATGTCAGGCGTTATCGGTGGTGAAACGGTACTACTGGGTATTCTTGCTCTGCCACAAATGCTTCGTTTGGGCTACGACCGTAAACTTGCTATCGGTACAACCTGTGCGGGTGGCGCACTTGGTACCATGCTCCCGCCAAGTATCGTACTGATCATCTACGGCATGACAGCAAGTGTGTCGATTGGCGACCTGTTCAAAGCGTCATTCTTACCAGCGTTTATTCTTGCGGGCTGTTACATCGGCTACGTGCTGATTCGCTGTAAGCTGAATCCGTCTTTAGCTCCTCTTCCAAGTGATGATGAGACAGAAGAAGATATTGCCAATCAGCCAAGCTACTTTAAGGCTCTGTTTTTCCCACTGCTTTCTGTAGCAACGGTCCTTGGCAGTATCTATACCGGTATTGCTTCAGTAACAGAGGCTTCGGCATTGGGTGTAGTTGGTATCATGATCAGCGCACTGATCCGTGGTGAATTGAACTTTAACATGCTGAAAGAGAGTGCCATCGCAACCATGCGTACTTGCGGCATGATCATGTGGATTGGTATCGGTGCAAGCGCACTGGTTGGTATCTACAACTTAATGGGCGGTATTGATTTTGTTGAAGAAACCATCCTTGCACTAAGTGGTGGTAACGCCACGGTAACGCTGTTAATTATGATGGCTATCTTACTGGTTCTAGGCATGTTCCTCGATTGGGTAGGTGTGGCACTCCTAACAATGCCAATCTTTGTTCCAATCATCACTGGCCTTGGTTTTGACCCTGTGTGGTTTGGTGTTGTGTTCTGTCTAAATATGCAGGTGTCTTTCTTGTCACCACCGTTTGGTCCTGCGGCATTCTACTTGAAATCAGTAGCGCCAAAAGATATCAGCCTAGGCGAGATTTTCTCTTCACTACTGCCGTTCATTGCACTTCAAGTATTAGTTCTGGCACTGGTTATTATCTTCCCTCAGCTAGCGCTTTGGTGGCAATAACAGAGAAGATTCCTGAGCGAATGGAACGTTTAGGAACCTATCAGCAACAACACCAATGTAATTATTAGATTCGATTGTCAGCCCTAATTTGGTTAGGGCTTAGGGAAGGCTTGCCTTATGAAAAGCAAAAAAATACTCGTGATGGGCGTATCTGGATGCGGAAAAAGCCTGATTGGAAGCCGTATTGCAGAAGCATTAACGCTTCAGTTTTTTGATGGGGATGACTTCCATCCGCAAAGCAATGTAGAAAAAATGCGTCAAGGCATTCCATTGACAGACGACGATCGTCAAGGGTGGCTAGAAACGCTTAATAAACAATATATTGAACAAGCAAGTGCTGTGATTGCGTGCTCTGCATTGAAACCGCAGTATCGAGATATTCTGCGTAAGAATAACGAAGACTTAGTGATTGTGTATCTTCAAGGCAGTTTCGATACCATTTGGAATCGCCATCAAGCTCGTGAGAACCATTATTTCAATGGTCAAGAAATGCTAAAGAGCCAATTTGAAACCTTGGTTGAACCAAGCAAAGGCGAAGCGTTGTTTATCGATATCTCACAAGATGTCGAACAGGTAGTAAAAAGTGCACTGACTCAAATTAGACAGATAGGCTAAATCATGACTCAGATACAAAATGACATCGCAATGATTGGTTTGGGAGTGATGGGCAAAAGCCTTGCCCTCAATCTACTGGATAACGGTTTTAATGTTGTTGGTTTCGACTTGAACAAAGACAACATTGAGCGCGCTAGCACTGAAGCGAAGCAACTCAATGCGATATTTGAAGGAAAAGGGCTGTTTACTAGCGGCATTAATCTTGAAGAGGTTTTACAAGGACTAGCAAAACCAAGAGTGATCGCGTTGTCTGTTCCTGCTGGAAAGCCCGTAGATATCGTAGTGAGTAATTTGCTAGAAGCCGGTTTAGAGAGCGACGACATTGTTATCGATACAGGCAATAGCCTTTGGACTGATACCGAATCCCGCGAATTGAATTATAAAGGCAAACTTCGTTTCTTCAGTACTGCCGTTTCTGGTGGCGAAGAAGGCGCGCGGATTGGTCCTGCGCTGATGGCCAGCGGTGACCAATCCGCTTGGCAATATGTGAAACCGATGTGGGAAGCGATTGCTGCAAAAGTGGATGCTAATGGACTACCTGTTGGCCAGTTTGAAACGGGTGAAGCGTGCGCGGCGTATGTTGGTCCTGCAGGTTCAGGTCATTATGTGAAGATGGTGCATAATGGTATTGAGTACGCTGACATGCAGCTTATCTGTGAAGTGTACCAGTTCATGCGTGATGTGCTTGAAATGCCAGCTCAAGAGATTGGGCAAGTTTTTGAACAGTGGAACAACGGCGTACTTAATAGTTACCTGATGGAGATCAGCGCCGATATTCTTCAACAAGAAGATGCTGCAACGGGTAAGCCATTTGTTGAAGTGGTGCTTGATAAAGCTGGTCAAAAAGGCACAGGTTTGTGGACAGCAGTAAACAGCCTTCAAGAAGGTTGCCCAACGCCAACGATTGCACATGCCGTTTATGCGCGTGCGATGAGCGGCCAAAAATCACAACGCATACAAGGCAGTCAACTTCTCAAAGGTAACATTGCTGATGCAAGCCAGTTAGATAAATCTGAAATCGTCTCTGAACTTCATGATGCACTGTATTGCGCCAAGCTATCTGTTTATGCTCAAGGTTTTGATTTATTAAAGACAGCTTCAGATAAAGAAGGTTGGAATTTAGACTTCACTCAAATTGCTAAGATCTGGCGCGCGGGTTGTATTATTCGTGCCGCATTTTTGCAAAGTATCACAGCGGCTTATCAGAAAAATGGTGAGCTAGCGAACCTACTGTTTGATGGGGCTTTCATCAAACAAGTGGAAGAGCGGGAGCTTGCTTGGCGTATTGCAGTCGCTAACTCCGCCTTGTTTGGGGTACCGATGCCGGGGATCAGCTCAGCATTGAATTACTTCGATTCACTACGCTGTGAAGTATCGCCTGCTAATTTACTGCAAGCTCAACGTGACTATTTTGGATCTCATACCTACTCAAGAGTGGATCGTGAAGAAGCGGAGAAGTTTCATGTGACTTGGGGTCAATCTCCGAGAGTTGAGGTAACCGTTCAAGCATAGCGAATCTGCAAACGCCCTCTAGATGAGGGCGTTTTTAATTATGTGGCTATATCAATTTTTTACTAAATTAGACTTCAAATTTCAAGTCAGTTGGATACACTGTTACCAGTAACATTAGCCATAACAATAATAATTAAATACCATGCCGAATAAGAAAAAACGTCCTACATTACAAGATATTGCCAATTTAGTTGGTGTGACGAAAATGACCGTAAGTCGCTGTCTTCGTGACCCTTCATTAGTGTCTGAAGCCCTTCGTGACAAAATTAATTCTGCGGTAGATGAACTCGGCTACATACCTAATCGCGCGCCTGACATACTTTCGAATGCAAAAAGTAATGCGATTGGAGTGCTGGTTCCCTCTCTGACCAACCAAGTTTTTGCCGAAGTGATCCGAGGTATAGAGCAAATAACTGCTCCAGCAGGTTATCAGACCATGATTGCTCACTACGGCTATAGCCCTGAACTTGAAGAACAGAGTATTGCTTCACTGCTTTCTTACAATGTTGATGCAATTATCTTGTCTGAAAATGTACATACAGAAAGAGCGCGTAAGATGCTGCAAACGGCTTCCATTCCAGTTATTGAAATTATGGATTCTGTCTCACCTCGCATTGAACAAGCGATTGGCTTTGATAACTTTGATGCTGCAAGAGCCATGACCAAGACTATGTTGGATAAGGGGCGTACGAATATTGCTTATCTTGCTGCGCGTATGGATGAACGTACTCGCTTAAAAATGGCAGGATATGAACATGCAATGGAAGAAGCCAAGCAGCAGGCGATCACCCTGCAAACGGAAGATGCATCGTCGTTTACTTTGGGGGCTAAGTTGATTGGTGAATTGTTGGAAACGCACCCTCAAGTGGATGGGATTTTCTGCACCAATGATGACTTGGCGATTGGTGCTTTTTACGAATGTGTAAGACGTGGTATTCATGTTCCTGAGCAAATGGCGATCGCAGGGTTTCATGGGCACGATATTACGGTTGCCATGACACCACGCTTGGCAACCGTTGTTACGCCAAGAGAGCAAATCGGTAAAGTTGCCGCAGAGCAAGTTGTTGCTCGTCTGAAAGGTAAAAATGAATGGGTTGCGAAATTAGATTTAGGTTACCGAATTGAGGTGGGAGAAAGTATCTAGTGCCATAGAGTGTGCATGACGGTACTTATTAAGCCTGCCATTTAACGCCTAGCTTTGTTGAGTAAACAAGTTAGGCGTTTTGTATTCTTTGTGTAGCGTCTAGCGTCTAGCTGAGCCTGATATAGGAGTTAGTTTACTAGCGTTTCTGCATCTGCACGTTTAATGGCTTTGTGCCCATCTTCAGTTACGCCACGTTTCCAATAACTACTAATATAGATGTTCTCTTTTACCACTTCTTTTTCGTTTCTGAAGTACTGTCTTAATTCTCGCATGCTTTCAAACTCACACGCTGACCACACTGACACTTGACCGTTTAGCCATTCTTTTTGGCGAACTGTGTCTGCAAGTGAAGAGTTAGATTCGCCTTCAATGATCCAATCAATATTCAAGCCGGCAGGTGTATCTAGCTGTTGCTTATCATCTTCTGAGTTAATAAGAACAACTGCGTGCCCAATGGCATTTGTAGGTAACTGATTTAGCTTTGCCGTTAAAGCTGGCAGTGATGTCATGTCTGCGACTAGGAAGAACCAATCAGCATCTAGATTTAATCCTTGAATAAGCCCAGGACCCGCTACAGAGATAGTATCACCTGGCTGTGCATTCATAGCCCAACGTGCGGCGAACCCGCATTGTAGGTCAACCGTATTATGTCGTACAAAATCGACTTCAATTGATGACTCATCAAGGTTGAACTGACGAATAGTATAAGTACGCATTGTAGGGCGTGCGCCTTGATCTAGCTTGGTTAAGTCGGTGCTACCAGAAGGAGTGAAAAGAAGTTTAATATACCCGCCAGCACACTCAGGCGGAAAGTTACTCAACCCTTCACCATGGAGTGTAATACGCTGCATGTTAGGGGTAATGGTGATTGAACTTGTAACGCTTAAAGTGATTGGACTAGGTTTACTCATATACTTATCTCAATGTAGTTTACTGCCAGTATCATAATCTTCATTTTCAAATCTGACAATCTTAATAGTTATCATTTACGTAGTTTTACAAATGATACTTTTAGGCTAAATAGGTGTGGTTGATTGTTAAATTAAGACAAGATTTAAGGTTCATATCGTGAAGAACTATGTCGCTATATCTATGAAACTAAATTATGCGAGGTCGTTTAAGGAATTATGTTTATGAGGGCATACTTATGGCGTTCAATAAAAAATGCCCCAGTGAATATTCACTAGGGCATAGATTAATGCATCTCGCCTGAAGGGCTATTTAGCTTTTAGCTTCTTCCAAGTCAATAGACTCTTCCGCGTTTTTCGCAGCTTCCAGCATTTTGCTGATAGCTTTAGAGCCAGCCATCGCGACACCAACCATTACAACCGCTAGAATAGTTAGCATTTGGAAGTAATCACCGTAAACCGTTTGCACGATTTCTTGAGTGATTTCTTGACCTTTTTCTAGCGCAATTGAAGTTGAGAATACCGCGCCAACAATACCTGAAAGAGCGATAGCAACAGAGAACAAGCTTACTGAGAAGTTTTCAATGTGCTTAGGCGCTACAGACAGGATGAATGCAACAACCATTGAACCAACAATTACTTCACCAAATGCTAGGAAGAAGTGAATAGCTAGGAATACTTCTGGACGAATTAGAACATCTTCACCAACAGTCGTTACAGCCATGGTTAAGATACCAAAGGCAATAGCGGTGAGGATGAATGAGAAACCTACTTTCGTTGCAGTAGAGAAGTTAATGTTTTTCTTTTCAAGGTTAGAAAAGATACCAGCAATAATAGGACCAGCAACCATACACCATAGTGGGTTCATTGCCATTGATGCTTCAGGTGCAACAGGGATAAAACCGAATAAGTCGCCACGCATTGTGTTAATCGCAACCATTGTCATCGAAGTCATCATTTGCCCGTAGTACACGAAGAAGCATGTGGTTAGGAAAGTAATGATTAAGATAGTGCCCATTTTTAGCATGTCGGATTTCTTCGATTTCATCATCAAAGAAACAAAGTAGATAATTGCCGCTGCACCAATTGCGTATACGATATTTTGACCAATATCCATGTTAGAGAACATGAAGAATACCAAGCCGATCATGGCAGCAGAAAGACCTAGGAATGCTGCCCAGTTTTTAGAGCTAACAGGCTGTTGGTCAATATCAGCACTTGCTTCTACAAGACCTTTACGAACAAAGATCATCATAAGAAGCGCAGCACCTGCTAGAACAGCAGAAAGAAGGAAACCACCGTGGAAACCTACAACCAGCACTAACATAGGGAACAGGTATTGACCTAATAGTGCACCAATATTGTTTACTGAGTAGTTGATAGGGTAGCAGTTTTCGAAATCTTCCTGAGTTTTGAACGTACGCTTGTAAAGGCTAGGGTAAGAAGGGGACATCAAGCCACGTGCATAACTCGCTAAAGCAATACCACATAATGCCATTGGTACATTAGTTGCGGCTGCACCTAATACCAATAATACATAACCACTGGAGAACCCAAGGAACGCGATAGTCAAAGAGCGGTATGCGCCTAAAAACTTATCGGCGATGAAGCCACCCGCAATTGCGAATAGAGGTCCAATAGCAGAGAAAGCACCAACAACCATCATGGTGTCAGCTTCATTGTAGTTAAGATCTTCAAGGAAGAAGCGGGTTAAAATAACCATCACGCCATAGAATGATAATCCGAACATCATCTGACAGAACATCATTGATTTGTTTAATCTATTCCACATTATTTTATTCTCACATTTATGTTTATATATAGTGTAATAACCTAATTATAATATCATTTATAGTTCGACATAAAATGAAACATTTCTCGCACTGTGGATTTTTATCACCGTATCTTTTCTTATGAATGCATTCATTTTTCTCATGAATTAAAAGTGGAAAATAAGATTTTGCTGGTGGATGGTTTTGTAAAATAAAGAAAGTAATGGCTAGGTGGAACTAAGTGTCGGTGAATTAAGAAGAAATAAGAAATGATAGATAAATCGTCACTTAGAAAAATTTACCCTGGGGCAGAGAAACGAGGCTGGACCGATTAAAAAGCCAGCATTCCTGCTGGCTTTTGAGTGAAAATGGAAACTAAGTTTACTGCGGTAAAGGAACGTAAAAAATATTCAAAATTACTCGCAAGGTGGTGACATATGGATGACAGCAAGCCCGCCTAAAGATGTTTCTCGGTACTTACGGTTCATATCTTTACCCGTTTGATACATGGTAGCGATAACTTTATCTAATGAGATAAGACACTTACTGGTGCGTTTTAGAGCCATTCGCGAAGCATTGATGGCTTTCATCGCACCCATTGCATTTCGTTCAATACATGGCACTTGAACTAAGCCGCCAATAGGATCACAGGTCATCCCTAGCGAGTGCTCCATGGCAATTTCAGCAGCCATACAGATTTGCTCATTACTGCCGCCACGTAGAGCGGTAAGCCCAGCAGCAGCCATTGAAGATGAAACTCCCACTTCCCCTTGGCAACCTACTTCAGCGCCAGAAATAGACGCATTAGTTTTGTAAAGAATGCCAATTGCCCCAGAAACCGCGATGAAGTCTTTAAGTTGTTTAGTGTCCAGTTCTTTAATAAAACGATGGTAGTACATCAATACAGCTGGGATTACGCCTGCAGCACCATTTGTTGGCGATGTTACCACTTGCCCACCTGCGGCATTTTCTTCGCTGACTGCAAAAGCAAAAAGGTTGATCCAATCCATAATTTCCATTGGATCGCTTTCAATTGCGGCATTTGCCTCTAGCTTTTTCAATAAAGCAGGAGCACGTCTTGTTACTTCTAGCCCACCTTCTAAAATGCCTTCAGTATCAAAGCCACGCTGCATACACAGAGACATTACTTTCCAGATTTGTTCTGTTTTTTGATCAATCGCTTCCATGTCTTGGAAAGACACTTCATTTCTTAACACCAAACTGCCTAGGCTCAGCCCTTGCTTCTCGGCAGACGTTAAAAACTCTTCAGCAGAAGTGAATGGAAATTCCACAGAAACTTCAGATTCTTTTTTGCCATTTTGTAGCTCATCAGCGGTGGCAATAAAACCGCCGCCAATAGAGTAATAGGTTTCCATACCAAGTAACTTTCCCTGAGCGTCAAACGCAGAAATGGTCATGCCATTTTCATGTAAAGGAAGGTTAGATGTGTGGAAAAGCATATCGGTATCTACATTGAATGGAATATCATTCGTACCGCTAAGCGCTAGGCGTTGATCTTCGACTGCCTTCTTCATTGCTAAATTGGCGCTCGAGATTTTGATGGTATCGGGCTTATTGCCTAATAGCCCTAGGATCGTAGCGCGGTCTGTGTGGTGACCTTTACCAGTGAGTGACAGTGAACCATAAAGGTCAACTTGCACACGTGTAACCTTATCAAGGTAAGGTTGAATGATCTGAGTAAAGTTAAAACCTGCAATCATTGGACCGTTAGTATGTGAGCTAGATGGCCCAACGCCAATTTTGTAGATATCAAAAATAGACAGCATAGTGGTGACTTCCTGTGGAGGGTGGCTCGATGAACGAACTCTGACTGATTATAATTATTGCTTCGTAGGTACTCTCCGTAGTATTTACATCAAATACGTACGATGTGTTTACGGGCATTGCTTATTTACTATGGTTTTGTACTGTTTCTAATGGATTTAAATTGTTACTTTCTGTAGTTTTCAGCGGCCGGATAAAAACGCAGCTGTGTGTAACGAATGTTTACTGTAAGTCCATCTTTGTGGGCTGATCTGTAAACGCCTTAGAAAGCAGCGTGTCGAAATTTGTGAGCGTAATTGCGACACACCTAAGGGAAATTAAAAATACTTTTGTTAATTATCATTGTATACATAATTCACTCCATCTAATAACAAAAACGAGACTTGCGCATAAAATGAGCACAGATCACCTACTAATTGTTCTAGGAAAGCGCCTAAACAAAAATACTTTGACTGTAGAAGGGCAGAGCCGAGTGCATGCGCTTCATCATTTTTTGCTCAGTCGCATTGCTCATTCTGATGAGCGATTCCAGTCAGATGAGCCTTTACAGTTAAATGAGAAGTCGCAGCTAGATGAGAACTTGCAGTTAGGTGAGAAGTGGCAGCCGGGTGAGTCTTTGATAGTGGCATTTTGTGGTGGCATAACGAGTGGTCAAACGCTTTCAGAAGCAGAGGCAATGTATGATTACTACGATAAGTTAGTATCTAAGATTTCTGGGTCGTATCCACTGCCAACAGTATTGTTAGAAAAAGAGTCGACGAACACAGTCGAGAATATAAGAAACGTTGTTGTGGAATTGAAAAAAAGCGGTTTACTTGAAAGCGGTCTACAACAAGAGTCGACCTCTCTTAAAGTGACCTTTGTATCCAACGACTATCATTTACAGCGCATTTTTGAAATACAGCAATTAATGGACGAGCAAGGCTTATTGAAGGTATTCAAAGATGGATGCTTAGCAATGGGTATAGAGCTTGAAATCAGCCAGCAACTTGATGACCACGTTGCTGAGCCTTATCCACACAGTTCGCAGCAAGGTCAATTATTTCTATTGATGGACGCCCTGACAACGTATCGAGTTTATCTTGAAGGGGTGGTCGCTGAAGCTTTTCATCGAGATTTAAACACGGTGAGACATGAACCTGCTCAAATTGCATTAGAGGCGCTACAAGCGGCTGAATTAGTCGCCACCGAAAGCAAAGCCTTCCCGCTCGTAAATGCTTTATTGCCAGTGATGCGAACGTGTGTGGAGAATACAGTTATCACATTAGAAACAACTAAGGTGAGAGAGTATCTAGCGTTATTAGATACAAACCTCACCTTGCTTAATCGTTACCTTGACCCTGAAGTGGATCATGCAGCGCGCTGGTGGCGCTAAAGTTTTCTAAGTTGAAAGTCTTTTATATCCGCATAGTCTTTTATGTCCGAATAGACTTTTAGGTTTGAATCGTCTTTTATGTTCGAGGTAGCCTTCTACGCTTGAATAAGCAAACTACTTCTTGGTTAGGCTAATCACGGTTTTTATTGAACCTAGAGCAATTAACGCGTAACTAAGAAGTTCAGTTCCTTCTTCCGCAATATTCTTCACATCACCCACGTAGTTTTCACCCATCACACCTTGCCAAAAGCTACCCATACCAAATAGTCGAGAAAATACGAGCAACAACATCAAGCCAATTACTAATGTATTCATATGAGGGGATGCGAGAATTAAACCAAGCTGTTCAATGGTTTGCTTACCATTTTTACAGGCGTAATAAATTGCGGAGCCAGCAACGAGTACAGCAGGGTAAACCCAAGCTCCATGGAAGATAAAATCGAACCAGTGATCCAGCTCTCGAATGAACATTACTGCAAAAAAGGCAGCAATAAGCAGTGCTGCATGTTTGACTTCAGCTCGTTGTTTAGCCAGATGAGTAAAAGATAAGACGCAGCCTAAAAGCAGAAGCTGCTGAAGCATTTCAGTGATGGAAAGTTCACTAGGAAGATCATTGAAAAACATGAAATCAACACGTAATGCAAGGTTCGTAACAATAGAGATGGTTAACACGACAAGAGCGGTTTGAATCCGTTTGTAAATAACCTGAGAAGTTGACTGAGACAAGTTAAATTCAGGAAGAGCAATGCTAAGAGGCGATGAGGATTCAGATTTGCTTTTCATAATAATCGACCATTTTGTAAATAAACGTAACAGGCGTAAATGTTACTCTTGACGCACCTCATTTTGTCATGGAAATGTCAAAATCGAACAGTGTTCAATTGTTATAATCTGAATCTATTGTTTTTAATATAATTAATTGATGACGATTTTCTTTTGAAAGAAGAACCTTTACTCGGTTTTGAAGTAAAATGGTGTGTATTATGAGCAATACCCCATAGGTTAGCTGAACTAAGAGCGATCACTGCCCAAAAACTTGATTCTTGGGATACTATGCGGTTATCTTTAAATGACTTCAGTGACATTAGATGACAAAGGAATGATAAATGTCAGATCAAAAATTTAGATTAGTAACTCGCAGTGACTTTGATGGTCTTGTGTGTGCGGTTTTACTTAAGCAACAGAACCTAATTGATGATATTAAATTTGTGCATCCGAAAGACATGCAAGATGGCATTATCGAGATCACATCGAATGATATTGTTACTAACCTTCCATATGTTGAAGCGTCTCATCTGACTTTCGATCACCATCTATCTGAAACTATCCGTAACACCGGTGAGCGTAAAAACCATATTATTGATCCAGATGCCCCTTCTGCCGCTCGCGTTGTGTGGGATTATTATGGTGGTCTCGACACTTTTCCTGCTGATTGGTTGGAAATGATGGAAGCGGTTGATAAGGGTGACTCTGCTCAATTCAATCAAGACGAAGTATTGGACTCTCAAGGTTGGAACTTACTGAACTTCCTAATGGATGCCAGAACTGGTCTTGGTCGTTTCCGTGAATTCCGTATTTCAAACTATGCTTTGATGATGGACTTAATTGATTACTGTAAAAATCACTCTATTGAGCAGATCCTTGCGCTGCCAGATGTAGCGGAACGTATCGATTTATACCGAGAACACGAAGGCAAGTTTAAAGAGCAAGTAAAGCGCTGTGCAACAGTACACAACAACTTAGTGCTATTAGATCTTACAGGTGAAGACACTATTTACGCTGGTAACCGCTTTATGATTTATGCGTTGTTCCCAGAATGTAATATATCTATCCACAAAATGTGGGGCTTCCAAAAACAGAACATTGTATTTGCTACTGGTAAGTCTATTTTTGATAGAAACTCAAAAACGAATGTGGGTGAGCTAATGCTTAAGTATGGCGGTGGTGGTCATATTGCAGCGGGTACTTGCCAAATCGCAATAGACAAAGCTGATACGGTTCAACAAGAGTTGATTGATACTATTACTGCTGATGGTTAGTCTCTAGTTTTAGTAGATTAGCCTTTGTAAGCTAGCTAGTTAGTGTCTATCAGAGATGCATTTATTAACTATAGTATCTAGCGGATAATCAAGCCTCACTTCAAGTGGGGCTTTTTGTTGCACCAAATATTATTTCTGATGTGATACCATTCCGCCAAATTTTTAGCAGCGAATACAGAACCTCATGAGACATTTAAAAACAACCATTCACCCAGATATTGATCACTTAGACAATCAAACGGTTTATCAACGCAATGCTGCCCGTGCCATTGTTGTTGAGGGTGAAAATATTCTGATGCTATATACACAGCGTTACCACGATTACACCATCCCTGGCGGCGGTTTGGATGAAGGTGAGGATGTGATTGCCGGAATGGTTCGAGAGCTTGAGGAAGAAACAGGCGCTAAAAATATCCACGCTATCAAGCCGTTTGGTATCTTTGAAGAATTTCGTCCTTGGTATAAAGACGATGCCGATATAATGCACATGGTATCTTACTGTTATTCGTGCAAAATCGATCGTGAGTTAGGAGAAACCGCTTACGAAGATTATGAAGTAAAAAATGGTATGAAGCCGGTTTGGATTAACATTCATGAGGCGATTGCTCACAACGAGAAGACCATGGCTGAAAGCCCTAAAAAGGGCATGAGCATTGAACGCGAAACGTTTCTACTGCATCTGATTGCTAAAGAAATGCTGTAATCGTATTTAGTTATTAATAATAAAAACAATCATCTAGCCTGAATGCAGCCTTCATATTCAGGCTTTTTATTTATGAACACACATGTTCTTCTGTGTTCCTCCTGCCTGTTTCCATCCGCTTTATTCCAAGCTTAGAAAAACGAAGTCGCTACTGTTATGTCTTTAGCTAGTTGCCAACCTCTCTAGTTAGTTACTGTTTTTTGGTAAGAATTTTCATTTATTTTATCAATGCCTCAGTTCCAAGTGCATTAAGTTGCTAACACTTGCAATGCAAATATTAAGTCAGTAGCGTTATTGAACGTTAAAAACGCGCAATGCAGTGGGAGGGAGCCATGATCAAACTAGTGGGAAGTACGATTATTCAACCGAAGCACAGGGCCAGTTGTCATTGTGGCTCTGTCGTTCTTGAATTGTCTTTACCTAATGGAATTGAGAAACCAAGGCGTTGTGACTGTTCAATATGTCGAAGAAAAGGCGCCATTGTGGGGTCGGTTAAATTGGATGGTATTCAAATCGTAAATGGTCACGATTTTTTAAAGTTATATCAATTCAATACCAATACCGCGAAACATTACTTTTGTTCAAATTGTGGAATTTATACTCATCATCAAAGACGCTCTAATCCGTCTGAATACGGTTTCAATATTGGCTGTCTGGAAGGAGTAAACCCCTACGAAATTGGTGATATTGATGTGATGGACGGAGTCAATCATCCAGCAGATAGGGGGTGAAGTTTGGCTAATGACCTTAATCTAGTTCCACTGCATGATACGGAATTTGGTGATGTTTTTATGCTGACAAAAGCGACCTTATTTCCTTACATAAATGACACTTTCGGCTGGCATGACGACTTCCAATATCAACGCCTTAAAAATGATTACCCGTTATCTTGGTATTACTGGGTGAAGTACCAGAATAAGCGAGTCGGTTTACTATGTTTTAAGCCTCAAAGTAAGTCTTACCATATCCACTTATTGATAGTGTTTCCTGAGTTTCATCGGCAAGGGCTAGGCTCAAAAATTATGGCTCAAGTTTATGATATTGCAGAGAGGAATCAATGTGATTCAATAACCTTATCAAGCTTTAAGAGTAATAAAAAAGCGATAGAATTTTATAGAAAACTAGGTTACAAAATAACGAATGACTCTGATAAGGACTTCGTCACTATGAAGTTAGATGTCGTTTCGAAGCTCGGTGGTATTGCAACGAAGCTCAACCTGATTTGACCCTAGGCAAACTCTGTATCGATTATCGACATCGTCACGCTAAATGTAAATGTTTGGCACTTTAGAAACTTAAAAAGGAAAAGAGATGAAGCTAGTCATTCCAAGCACTGAATATCAAGACTCTTATATCAACATGGTGCGAGAAGTCTCTGAGCAAGGGGAAGCGTTTGTTCCTTTTGTTTTGAAGGAGCAATATGATGATTTCTCAGCCATGGTTAAGAGGCTGGAATCGTATTCTAATGGTGATTCAGTACCTGAAAACTTCGTTCCTCATAGCACCTTCTGGTTGGTGGATGAAGATGGTTGCGTGGTAGGTTGTTCGAATTTAAGGCATCAGCTCAATGATGGGTTGAGAGTGCTAGGTGGGCATATTGGCTACGGAATAAAACCTTCAGAGCGCAGGAAAGGGTATGCACAAACCATACTTAAATTGACGTTAATTGAAGCGAGTAAGCATGGCATTGATAAAGCGATGCTGACGGTAAATAAAAGCAACATAGGTTCGGTAAAAGCTATTCAATCTAATAACGGTATTTTAGAAATTGAAAAAGAAGTACCAGGTCAAAGTGGGCTTGTTCAGTATTACTGGATTAATACTTAATCATAAACCATGAGGTCTGAATTAAGCTATGACCAATTTATGCCCTACATACACGTCTTCGTTTCTTGAATATTAGCCTTGGCACTTAGTTTATAGCTGCGGGGTGTTAGCTCATATTTGCATGGGTTGGTTAAGATGAGATAACTGAATCATTGAAGGGATCACCATGAAGAAAGGCGTTTTGCTTAGTATCACAACCAGTTTCATTTTGTTCATGATTTTAGGTAGTAAGCTGAACTGGTTTGGTTCCAGTAATGCCGAATCATTTCCTAAATTGCCAGATGAGCCTAGTTTTGTAGTGTCAACAAAGTTTGATGGCGAGTGGGCAGGAAGACGTATTAATACTACCGGTAATAACATGTGTGAGCGAACAACCATTACAGGTAGTATCGTTGATGGTAAAGCAAATTTACGTCTGACTTACAATGGAACGTCATTACAAGGTTGGGTTTCAGAAGATAATGAGTTAGTGCTATATGCCAACCATAGGCAATGGGATTATCGATTTTCAGCATTAGGGCATACGAACCGTCTTCAAGGTGAATGGTATTTAACGAATGGTCCTTGTCGTGGGTCTTGGTTTATAGAGCGGCAATAATTGTATTTTTCAGTTTCAATAACGGTTACTGGTTAATGACTTCCTCGCTTAGTTTTCATTTAGGCAATGACTTTATAGATGCTTTATGCTTGGCATTTATTCTTTCAGCGGTTCACTAATAATGAAAGCGAATGTTAACTTGGATGTTAGTAAAAGCAGTAAACCAAATTAAAAAGTTCATGTGTAAGGGATTGGTTAATGAACAAATCTAAAGTAGCTATAGTTACAGGTGGCGGTCGTGGTATTGGTGCTGCCACTGCGCAGCTTTTCGCGAGTAAAGGTTACTCTGTATGCATTAATTATAAGTCTAATGCGGAAACAGCCGATGCATTAGCTGAGCAGATTACCGCTAGTGGCGGAAAATGTATGACCGTTCAGGCCGATGTTTCTTCCGAGGCAGATGTGGTGAGAATGTTTGCAACTGTCGATAAGGAATTTGGGCCAGTCTCTATACTGGTCAACAATGCAGGAATCTTGAAAAAGCAATCACGCTTAGATGAGATGACCGCTGATAGAATCAATTCGATACTCATCAATAATGTGACTAGCTACTTCCTTTGTTGTCGTGAAGCAGTTAAGCGCATGTCTACCCGGCATGGTGGGGTAGGTGGCGTGATTGTTAATGTGTCGTCTGGTGCTTCTCGCTCTGGTTCGCCCAATGAGTACATTGACTATGCTGCTTCTAAAGGTGCTGTAGATACGCTCACTAAAGGTTTATCACTTGAGGTTGCAGCTGAAGGTATTCGTGTGAACTGTGTACGCCCTGGGTTGATTCATACCGATATGCATGCCGATGGAGGAGAACCTGAAAGAGTCGAAAGGCTAAAAAGTATTATTCCATTGCAAAGAGGTGGTGAACCTGAAGAAGTCGCTGAGGCGATTTATTGGTTAGCTTCGGAGAAGTCCTCATTCTCTACTGGTAATTACTTAGATTTAGCTGGTGGTTTGTAATATTAAGATGGGGTAAGTTGCTAGTTAATGTGTATTGAACTTAATTTAAAGTAGGGAAACGTATGTTTAGCCATGTAATGCTCGGAACCAATAATGTTGCTCAAGCCAAAGTGTTTTATGACTCAATCATGAAAGTTCTTGGTTATAACGAAGGTGTCATTGATGAAAAAGGACGCTGCATGTATTTCACTCCAACAGGCGTACTGGGTTTAACTAAGCCTATTGATGGGGAGCAAGCGACTCATGGAAATGGCATGACGATTGGCTTTCTAGCAAAGAGCCCTGAAGTGGTTAACGAGTGGCACCGCACTGGGGTAGAAAGTGGGGGTACCGCAATTGAAGGTGCGCCTGGTGTACGTGATGCTGGAGAACGAAAGTTGTATATGGCTTATTTACGTGACTTTGATGGTAACAAAATATGCACTACACACTTTATGTCAGCCGATTGAGTGTAGTGAACAGAACACCAAAATAAAAAGGTCTACGCTTTGTAGACCTTTTTTATGCCTGCGCTATTTTTATGCTTGCGCTAAGCAAGTATGCATTAGCTGTAATATCTACACAGTAATTACAAATGTTTGTTATAAGGCGTTTGAGTTTATATGACCTCAAATCTCGGTCTGGTAATGATCATTACACCCACCAAGTGAGAATAAGCGAGCTTAATTGAATGAGCGTATATACCTAGAATGTGTGCATACAGTTAGAGTAAGTACATGTGTTTAGAACAGTAAGCGAATGTACTCTTTTACTTTCTGTATATGGGCGAACCTATCTACTTCACAATGCTGGCTTTCATCTAAGAAATGTTCAGCGTATCGCTGATCGATCCCATTCTCTAAAAATAGTACGTACAGCTTCGGATCAATATGACCAGAGGTCGCCATGTCAGTCATGATATTAAGTGACTCATCAAGAGATTTTCCTTTTTTATAAGGGCGATCACTTGAAGTTAATGCTTCAAATACATCAGCAATTGCCATAGCTCTTGCTGGTATTGATAGCTGCTCTTCATTTAAACCTCTTGGATAACCTTTTCCATCGACTCGCTCATGGTGACTGCCAGCAATATCTGGAATGTTTTTCAAATGCTCAGGGTAAGGGAGTTTGTTCAGCATGGTGAGCGTTTGAATGATATGGTCATTTATCATGAAGCGTTCTTCATTGTTTAATGTGCCACGCCTTACTTTCAGGTTATGCAATTCACCTCGGTCGTATTTAACATCTGTAGGTTGTAAAACGAATGATTCCGTCCACACATCCATTGGGCTAAATCCCTTGTCCCAAGGCACTCTATGAACCGGTTTATCTGCTAGAAGTGGTTCCATTTTCGGTAAGTAGGTTTTGTTTTCATGGCGCTGTTTCTCAACCCAAGATACTCCTAGTTGATCATCTAAGGTTCTTTTCCATCTGCGTTTAGAAATCGCATCCAAGCGTTCTATTTTCTCATCCTCCATAAATTCCCCACCCAAATTGCATTGGGCGACAAAAGCAAACTCTTCGTCTAGTTCGTTATGGGTGTTATCTAGAATCTCTTTCTGTTGATCTTTATTTTCGCCATTCGCGATAGCTTTCCAATAGTCGGTTTCTGCTTGTTGTTTAAGTAGTTCAAATCGCATTCTTATCTCGTGAATACGGTCATAAATAGTTTCGAGTTTTGTCGCTTTGTCCACTACGTATTCAGGTGTGGTGACTTTTCCGCAGTCATGTAACCAAGAGGCTAAGGTCAACTCTTCCCATTGTTTTTTATCTAAAGAGAAGTGAGGGAAGTAACGGCTATCTTGCTCGGTGATTTCAGCAATCCACTTAGTAAGCTCAGGGACACGCTGGCAGTGACCCCCAGTGTAAGGAGATTTAGTATCAATAGCGGAGGCAATCAATTCGATGAAGGCATTAAGCATGTCTTTTTGTTGCTGAAGTTGGTCAATATTATCCTTGGCTATTTCAGCAAAGCTGAGTAGCTCTCTTAAGAATGCATGCTTATCTGTTTGCATTTGGTTAATCGAGCGTTCATACCCAATCACCACAATACCAACAAGCGCTCCTTCTCTATTCATCAACGGGAATAGGTATAAATCAGAATTAAATATGGAGTTTTGATGACGTTTTAAGGCGTTATCATCTCTATTTAAATGAATGGTTTCACCCGCTTTAAGTTTGGAGAGCAGCCAAGGCGTGTCTTTGATGAATTCATTGATGTCTGCTTTGAAAGGAATGATGGCGTGGTTCGCCTCCATCTCAAATACATCCGCTTCATCAGATTGAACAAATAGCACAATAGTTTCAGCTTTGGTAACAAGATAACTTTGATGAGCGATGGTTTTTGCGAGTACATTGAAATCTTGGTTACTTGCCGTGTCACGCAGCAGCTGTAGCAGGTCATGAAGAGTATGCTCCATCAATTCAATGGATTGAGTAAGGTTTGAAACCTCTTTAATCATGCTCTTTGGGTAGTGGGTTTTTTTGAAGTCAAATCGTGAGATGTTATCAGTTAATTGCATGAGGGTTTGTAGTGGCATAGAAAGGCGGTGAGCAACGAACCATACCAATATAAAACACACGGCAAGTAAACCTAAGGCAACAGTGACCTGTTTGTCTCTCATTGAAATTAAGTCTGCCAACAAATCGTTCTGAGGCGTTGCCTCTGCCAGCATTAATGTGACGTTATCTGTAAGGAGAACTGGCGTCATCGTCAGTGCCCATTCATTCAAGTTGTACTCAATATTTTGTACAATTGTTTTTGTCAGATCGGGTTCATTGAACAAACTCGCTAGAACTGATTTTTCTAATGCCTCCCTTTGCTTTTCTTGAGTCCACTCATTGTTAATGTCTAGTTGATGCTGACCTAATAGGTTGAAGTTTTGGTCAAATAGGGCGAGGCGGGTTTGTTTGGAATACGCCAAATTACCAATTTGTGAGGATAGAGAATCAAGAGTGAAATCGGCACCAATAACGTGCCCGCCATCCGCTGAACGCCTTGATAAAGTAATACCGGATGTTTTTAGGAAATGGAACATATAGGGTTCTGATAATCGTATCTTTCCATCTGGTTGAGCACTAATAAACCAAGGGCGGGTTCTTGGATCAAATGTATTGTCGTTTGTTATTTTATGCCCTACTTGTTTATGTGTACCATCAAGAAATACGATTTCACTTCTACCCGCCAAGTCAGCACTGTTGATCATCATTGTTGCTTTTGCTGGGGCTTTATTAGCTTTTCTATGCTTATTGGAAGTTAATGGTCTAAAAATGGTAAATGAACCATCATTAGCGGTGTAAAACAGGGCAACCAGGTTTGGATTTTGTTTGAAGATGAGATGAATAGAAGCAAGCCATGGTTTTTGTTCAAGAGATTCACCTTGATGACGAATAAAAGAGCTCACAGCCATGAAATCAAGAGTGGTTAACACTGGAGCGACAGTTTGCTTGAATACTGATTCCAGTTTGTTGCTATGCTCTTTACTGAGCTCTTGTACGGTTCCTGAAAGTAACTCTTGAGAGTGTCGATAGCTAATAGAAATGAGTACAGCACCTACCATAGTGGTAAGTACAAGGAATAAGCTCGTGATGTGTATACTCAGAGGATAACGACGTTTTTTCATTCCATGATCCATGTTCGCAAACTTTTATAAGTATTGACTAACTTTTATAGGTTGCAAAAAATTGTTGGAAATTTAGTTACTTGAATATCTTAAGAATTGAGCTAGTTACAGATAGGTGATCTTTCTTTTGTTTGCTGCAATTTGTCACTTTGGGCTGTTAAACTGTCACTAATTAAGAAACGAGGTCATTGATGATGCAGTTGCAAGTAGATACGCATACACATACTTACGCTAGTGGGCATGCTTACAGTACATTGATTGAAAATGCGAAAGCAGCAAGTGAAAAAGGGCTTAAGATGTTCTGTACTACGGATCACTCAGAGTCTATGCCTGGCGCTCCCCATTATTGGTTTTTCAGTAACCAGCGTGTTCTTCCTCGCTTTATTCATGACGTGGCTATCGTTCGAGGTGTGGAATCTAATATCCTCAATACCGCTGGTGAAATAGATATCCATCCGAGTGTCGATAAAAACCTTGATTGGGTGATTGCTAGCTTTCATGAGCCTGTATTTCGACCTGCCGATCGCGCTTCTCATACTCAAGCCTTGCTCAATACGATCAAAAGTGGACGAGTGGATGCGCTAGGTCACCTTGGTAACCCTAATTTTGATTTTGATTTTGACGCGGTTATTCAATGTGCTGCTGAACATAATGTTGCTATTGAAATTAATAATACGACCTTAAAGGGTAATAGCCGAGTGGGTAGTGTTGATCGTTGTTATGAGATAGCTCGAATTGCTCGTGAGCATAATGCTTTTATCACCACTGGCAGTGATGCGCATTTCTGTGATGCAATAGGTGGCTTAGACCTAGTTTCAGACCTGCTAAACAAAGTTGGAATAAACAGTTCAAAAGTGATCACACACTCAACGCAGCAATTTATAGATTTCCTTGAGCTTCGTGGCCGTAAAGCTATCCCTGAATTTGATATTTTGAACGATTAAATGCCTTCTCAGTGAACATTTCGCAACATTCAATTTTTGTGCTGAACGAAATTTTGTATACACTAGCAGCCAAAATAATAATGCCTTAGGCAACCCTGTTTTATTGGAGAAGTAATGAAAACTCGCTCAGTCCTTATATCTGTTTTTTTAGCTGCATCTATTTTGTCAGCTTCTGCATTCGCAAGTGTTGATTTGAAAAAGAATATGCAAGAAATGAAGCTTGCTTTTAAACAAGCTGCAGAAGCGCAAAGCATTGAAGAAATGAAAAAACCAATTGTGCGCTTAGACAGCCTAGTTGCGGATTTGAAAACGGGTGTTTACCCAATAGAAAAAGAAGCCAACTACATGGAAGGCTTTAAGAAAATTACTGCTTCATTAGATAGCATTGAACAGAAGCTAGATAACGGCGAATTTGATGAAGCGAAGCAAGAACTTCGTTCTATTGATGCGTTACGTGAAGAGTACCACGAGAAGCGTAACCCAAGCATTTGGAGCAAAATTTTTGGCTAATGCTAATTTTGGCTAATGCTAATAGTTAATGGAGCTATTAGCATGTCACATTAGCTCGAATAAAATAGCTTTATTGAGTCGTTGTTAGCTTGTAATTATCCTGCTCAAGACATACAGGTTAAATGACCTTAATAGATGCCCACGACCTTGAGTTCGTGGGCGTTTTTATTGGAAGTGATTTATTCATTTTATTAACTGTGCGTTAGCTTCAACTTTTCATCTATTACTTCGTCTTTACTTTTCCCAGCCGAGTAATTTCGACATAATGCACCAATCATTTATAGAATCTATTGAATAAGCCTGTTTATATTTCATGGCGATAATGCGTAATACCCCATTTAACCGTTCAATGTTATTAGCCACAGCGTTAAGTTGGGTGCTGGTAACTTTGATGCCTGTTATCAATGCTCATGGTAACAGCGCTGGAGTGTGGGCTTCATTATGTACGCTTAATGGTTTTAAACTGGTTCAAATAGAGGAAGGAACGCCAGAAACTCACAGCGGGAAACCTTGCCCGTTTAGCCACTTTTCTTCCTTTCATTCCGATGAACTTTTAACGACACTACTTCCTACTCGATTGAGTTTTATTGTCGAACATAACTATGCTTTTTTGGCTCTAAGCTCCCGTTATGTGAGGCAAGCCCCAAGAGCCCCTCCTTTCTAAAGACTCTTTATTAGCTTATTTGTATAGCTTAGTCATATAGCTCCTTTGTATAAAAGAGCACTCTGATACAAATATCAGTATTCAAGCAAGTACACGTGTATTTATAACTTTTCGAAAGGCTTAAGCCTTCGGTGTACTTGGAAAAAAGTAAAGTCAACGCGCTCAATTGCCTTCTGTTTATACCGAGGGTGGTTTGTGTGTGTAAAAGGAAAAAACAATGTCGAGAAATGATTCTCAACCAAAGCAAGTTAACCGTTCTAAATCCCTCTATTTTCTAACATGGCGCTGGCATTTTTATGCTGGTTTGTTTGTTATCCCATTTATGTTGATGCTTAGTTTAACGGGTCTTGTCATGTTATTTGATGATGAGATTGAAATGGCTCGCTACCATGAAGTGTTAAGTGTCTTGCCAGAAGATAACATTACGCTTGTTTCAGAACAGTTAAATGCTGTGCAGGAGAGTTACCCAGACACAGCGGTGACCCAATTTATACCTGCGAAAGAACCGACCCTCGCGAATCGATTTTCGATTAGGTTTGAAGATGGTCGTTCACTTTTTATCACAGTGAACCCCTATACTGCCGAAGTGATGGGTGAAATAGACAGAAGCGATAGTTGGTATCAACTTGCTAATGATATCCACGGCACTCTGTTGATTGGCGATTGGGGTGATTACTTGATCGAAATTGCCGCGAGTTTATCAATTTTATTATTGGTAAGTGGTATTTACCTTTGGCTGCCTAGAGATAATGCTTCTAAAGCTGGTTTTCTGAAAATACGTGTAGGGTCTGGACCTCGTGTATTGATGCGTGATTTGCACGCGAATATCGGAGGTACGCTATCTTTAGTGCTTCTATTGTTTATTTTATCTGGCTTAGCATGGGCGGGCATTTGG